>NZ_JAFCMC010000040.1:0-66321 GCF_018130085.1 Bradyrhizobium sp. AUGA SZCCT0169
CCGTCCAGCCAGCATGGTGAATCAGAAACCTACTGATTTGGGAATCCCAAATCGATTCAACCTAACTCCATCCCGCTCTAATAACTCTTCGGCAGCTCCAGCACTTTTTCGGCAATAAAGCTGAGGATCAACTGCTCGGTGATCGGTGCCAGCCGCGTGATCGAGACTTCGCGGAACAGCCGCTCGACGTGATACTCCTTGGCGTATCCAAAGCCGCCATGGGTCATGATCGCCTGCCACGCCGCGTCGTGGCCGGCGCGGGCGCCGAGGAACTTGGCGGCGTTGGCTTCGGCGCCACAGGGTTTGTCGTGATCGTAGAGCCAGGCGGCGCGCATCGCCATCTGCCAGGCTGACTCCAGATACATCCAGTTCTCCGCGAGCGGATGCTGGATGCCCTGATTCTGGCCGATCGGCCGGTCGAACACCACACGCTCGCGCGCGTATTTTGCTGCCCGGCGCAGCGCGTCCTGGCCGATCCCGATCGCTTCGACCGCAATGAGGATGCGCTCGGGGTTGAGGCTGTGCAGGATGTATGAAAAGCCCTTGCCCTCTTCGCCGATCCGGTCGGCTTCCGGAATGAACAGCCCGTCGATAAAGATGGCGTTGGAATCGACAGACTTGCGGCCCATCTTGGGAATGCGATGAACGTCGATCTTGGACCGGTCGAGATCGGTGTAGAAGATCGTGATGCCGTCGGTCGGGCGCTTGCAATCCTCGTATTTGGTGGTCCGGGTCAGCAGCATGATCTTGTTGGCGACCTGCGCGGTCGAGGTCCAGACCTTCTGGCCATGCACGAGATAGCCGCCGGGGACCTTCTGCGCAAAAGTCTTAATCCGGGTCGTGTTCAGCCCGGCATCCGGCTCGGTAAAGCCGAAGCAGCACTGATCTTCGCCGGCGACCAGCCGCGGAACCCAGCGCGCCTTCTGCTCCGGCGTACCCTTCACGACGATCGGATGCGGTCCGAACAGATTGATATGCACCGCCGAGGTCGCGGACATGCCGCCGCCATGGCTGGCAACTTCATGCATCATGATCGCGGCCTCGGTCACCCCGAGGCCGGAGCCGCCATATTCTTCCGGCATGGTGATGCCGAGCCAGCCGGCGTCGGCCATCGCGCGATGAAATTCCAACGGGAACTTGCCGTCGTCATCGCGCGCCAGCCAGTAGTCGTCGCCAAAGCGCGCGACGACTGCGCGCACGCCTTCGCGAATGGCCGCCTGATCGTCTCCCGGCTCGAACTCGTTGGCCAATGCACTCATGTGACGTCCTCCCCGGCCGAGGCGAGCGCGCGTTTTGCCGCGATCAGATGCGGCATGTCATACATCTTGCCGTCGATGCCGAGCGTTCCCGCATCGGGCTGCGCCGCGAACGCCGCCACCACGCGGCGCGCATGCGCCAGGTCGGCCTCCGACGGCGTGAAGCATTCGTTGATCGTCGCGACCTGAGCGGGGTGAATGGCGATCTTGCCGACAAAGCCGTCGCGGCGCGCGATCCGGCAGCTTTCCGCCAGTCCCTTCTCATCCCTAAAATCCCCATACAGCGTGTCCAGTGCCATGGCACCCGCAGCCCCCGCGGCGAACAGACACTGCGCCCGCGCGACCTGATACGGGAACGTCCAGCTTCCGTCGGCTTCCTTGTTCGAGAGTGCGCCGAGCGCCGCGCCCAGATCCTCGGCGCCCCACGTCATGGCGACCAGGCGCCGGTTTGGCGTTGCATAACCCGCAAAGCCGATCATGGCGGCCGGCGTCTCGGTTGCGACCACCAGCAGCTTCACGTGATCCGGCGTGACGCCGGTGGCGACCTCCAGCACGTCGATGTAATTCGAAATCAGTTCGATGTCCTGCATGCCGTTGACCTTGGGGATCAGGATGCCGTCGAGGCCGGGTCGGACAATCGCCGCGAGGTCGTCAAGCGTCAGGCCGCTGCCGAGCGGGTTGATGCGCACCAGGAACACCCAGTCGCGCGCCGGACCGCCCAGCAGATTTTTCACCATCTCACGCGCCAACGCCTTGCGCGGCGGCGCCACGGCATCTTCAAGATCAAGGATCAGCGCGTCGGCGCCGATGCCGGATGCCTTGGCGAATTTGTGTTCGCTGTCGCCAGGCACAAACAGAAGGGAGCGCAATCTCATGCGGGGCGCCTCATCATCAGACCTATGCGGCGGCAATAGGCGACTTCCTCATTGTGCTGATTGAAGCCGCGATGCTCGAACGTCACGATACCCTGGGTCGGGCGGGACTTGCTCTCGCGCACCGCCAGGATCTTCGTTTCCGCCCTGATCGTATCACCGGCAAAGACCGGGCGCGGAAATTTCGTGTCTTCCATCCCGAGATTTCCGACCGTCGTGCCCAGCGTGGTGTCCTGCACCGACAGACCGATGACCAGGCCGAGGGTGAAGATCGAATTCATCAGCGGTTTGCCGAATTCGGTCGATTTGGCGTATTCGTGATCGATGTGCACCGCTGCCGGATTATAGGTCAGCGACGAGAACAGGATGTTGTCCATGTCGGTGACCGTCCGCCGGATTTCATGGACGAAAGTTTGTCCGACCGAAAACTGCTCGAAATAGAGTCCCGCCATCTGGTTTCCTCGCCTTTCTTGTATTCGTACATACGCGTACGAAATCTTCGCTGCCCGACGGGAGTCAGGGCGCTTTCTTCAACGCCTCCGGAAGCCTGGAGCGATGAAAGCCTTCAAAGGGCGCGCTACGATTATGCGGTTCGAGCCTCCACGTCGTTCGCGCATTCGGCGTCCCCCCGTCCACCCGGATGCAGGAACCGGTGACGTAGGCTGCAGCCGGCGACAACAGATACACGATCGCCGCCGAGATTTCGGCCTCGGTGCCGAACCGCTGCAGCGGCACACCGGCGGTGAAGTCATGCAGCTTCTTCTGCATTTCGGGCGTGTAGGTATCGAACCCGCTTGACACGATACCACCGGGGGCGACCGCGTTGACGCGCACGCCCGAGGAAGACCATTCGCACGCCGCGGTTTCGGTCAGCGTCAGCATGCCGCCGCGCGCAGCTCCCGAGTGCGCGAATTCGGGCCAGCCATGCCAGATGTCGGCGATGATGTTGACGATGGCCCCGCCATTGGCCTCCATCCAGCGGTTGTAGACCTCGCGCATGAAAATGAACCCGCCGGTCAAATTGCTGCGCACCACCGCCTCAAAACCCTTGGTCGAGATGGTTTTCATTGGCGCGCGGTATTGACCGCCGGCGTTGTTGACGAGCCCGTCGATGCGGCCGTAAGTGCCGAGCACGGCGTCGATCGCCGCGATTACCATCGTCTCGTCGCGAATATCGCAAACCTGGGTGAGAACCCTTCCGCCGTCGTCCTCGATCTCCGCCTTCACTTCCGCCAGCTTTTCGGCGGTGCGACCGAGGATCGCGACATTGGCGCCGAGGGCCACCAGTTCGTGTGCGGTGCAACGACCGATCCCGCTGCCACCGCCGGTGACGATGATCGTCTTGCCCTTGAACAGATCCGGCCGGAAGACCGATTTATACGGCATCGTGCTCTCCGAAGGGATGGGCGCGATCGGCAGTTGACCGCCCCGCGCAACAAAAATTAGTACACTATATTATGATATGGTGTATTCTGTTTCGCAAGCGCTTTGCTGACCGCCTCGACAGGCCGAAGACGACTTGGAACAATCGGCCGCTTATGGCCATCCACACCGCACCGTGACATCCTGCTG
Source organism: Bradyrhizobium sp. AUGA SZCCT0169 (assembly GCF_018130085.1). Taxonomy (NCBI): domain Bacteria; kingdom Pseudomonadati; phylum Pseudomonadota; class Alphaproteobacteria; order Hyphomicrobiales; family Nitrobacteraceae; genus Bradyrhizobium; species Bradyrhizobium sp. AUGA SZCCT0169. The sequence goes on from NZ_JAFCMC010000040.1 coordinate 3,701, forward strand.
TCCTGGCGCGAATGGGAAACGCACGACATGGACAAATTCACAACCATCACCGTCGAGCAACGTGACACCATCGAGATTCTTTCCCTCAATCGGCCGGATGCCCTCAATGCGGTGACACCCGCGATGGCCGACGAGCTGATCGCGTACTTTTCGGGGCTCCACGATCGCCTGAGCACGCGCATCGTCATCTTCCGGGGCAATGGGCGGGCGTTTTGCGCCGGGGCCGAGCTCGGGTCCGATGCGTTCGCAGCGCCCGGCGCGGGACGTCCGCAGCGGCAGCTCGACATGCAGCAGCGTTACTCGCGGATCATCCGCCTGATGCGGAGCTGCCCGCAGCCGATCGTGGCACTTGTTCAGGGCGCGGCATGCGGCGCCGGGTTTTCTTTGCTGCTGGCCTCCGATGTCAGATTTGCGACGCCGGCGGCGCGGATGAACGCCGCCTACATACGCGTCGGCGTCGGCGGCTGCGACATGGGGTCCGGCTATCTGTTGCCGCGGCTGGTCGGTCTTTCGGTGGCGTCGGAACTGTTGCTGACTGGACGGTTTCTGGGTGCGGACCGGGCCAAGGCCGTGGGCCTCGTCAGCGACGTCGTTGACGACGACAAATTGCTCAAGACCGGCCTTGCCTTCGCCGCCGAAATGGCCCGCGCCTCGCCGATGGGTTTGCGTCTGACCAAGCAAACGCTGAACGCGCTGATTGACGCGCCCGGCATCGATGCCGCATTGATGATCGAAGACCGTCAGCAGGTGATGCTGCTCGAAACCAGCGATCACCAGGAGGCTGTCGCGGCATTTCGCGAGAAGCGCGACCCGACCTACCGGGATCAATAGAACTACCGTCCCGCAAATGTCGGTTTGCGCTTCTCCCTGAAGGCTTTTACGCCCTCCTGGGCGTCCGCCGTTCGCGAGATCGCGGCCAGCGTTTGCGCCTCGTCTTCCAACTGGCTTTCAATGGAACGGTTGAGCGTCTGCAGGAACAGGCGCTTGATCCCGCCATAGGCTTCGGTGGGGCCGGAAGCCAGTTCGCGCGCGATCTTCTCGGCCTCGGCAACGACCGCATCGTCATTCACGACATAGTCGACCAGTCCAGCCGAAAGCGCGGCGTCGGCATCCATCGTTTCCGCCAGCAGGAAGAACCGCCGGGCACGGGCGACCCCGATGCGCCGCGTCACGGTTGTCGTCGAGCCGCTGTCCGGCGTGAAGCCGATCTTGGCGAATGCGGATGAAATACGCGCCGATTTGCCGATCACCACCAGATCGCCTGCGGCCATCAGCGAAACGCTGCCGCCCGCGACATTGCCTTGCACCGCTACCACCACCGGTGCACGCATGCGGACCATCCGCACGATGGCGGCATGCAAATCCGCCGTCCACGACTTGATGGTCACGGGCAGCGCGGCGCCACGGGAGGCGAGCGCTGCGAGATCGCCGCCGACACTGAACAGCCTTCCGCGCGCGGAAATCAGCACCGATCGTACATCGTCACGCTCGCTCAATTCTGCCATGCAAAGGCCGAACTGGCGGCAGAAGTCGCCGTCGATCGGGTTGCCGCGTTCGGGCTGATTGAGAACGATATGCGCGAGGCCACCGTCGATCGTGCATTCGAAGCTGGTGGTAGCGTTTGCCAGACCCATTGCGTCTCTCCCGGTCGTTCGGACTTGTTGGAAATGCGTTCGAGGCCGGCTCTTCGCCACCGGCCTGGCGTCAGGCTGACCGGCCTTCCTTTTCCTTGCGCGTGGAAGCCTGAATGGCCTCGCGCGCCCGCTGCCAATCGTCAGGCGAAAGTTTTGAAAGCCCGGCAAACGTGCTTGGCGCCGCCAGATGATGCCCGCCATCGATGCTGATGGTGTCGCCGGTGATGTAGCTGCAGCCATCCGACATCAGGAAGATCATCAGATTGCGCAGCTCATCCATCTTGCCGAACCGCCGCAGCGGAACTTCGTCCGCCTGGGTCGCCCCCACGCCGGTCTCCGCCAGCGGATTGAGCTTGTCCCAGGCATTTTCGGTCGGAAACGGACCGGGCGCCACCGCGTTGACGCGGATGCCCTTCGGTCCCCATTCGACCGCGAGCGACATCGTCATCGCGTGAACCGCGGCCTTGGCCATCGCGGCCGGCACCACATAGGCCGATCCGGTCCAGACCCAGGTGACGAGATTGCTGATGATCACGCCGGGAAGCCCCGCGGCGATCCAGCGCCTTCCGCAGCCCTGCGCCGCGTAGAACGAGCCGTCCATGATGGTCGACCTGATCGCCTCGTAGCCGCGAGGCGACAACGTCTCGGTCGGCGCCAGGAAATTGGCGCCGGCGTTGTTCACGAGGCCCGTGAGAGGTCCGGTGGCCCAGATTTCCGCCATCATCTTTTCAATGCTGTCGGGATCGCGAACGTTGGCGACCAGCGCCTCGGCCTGCCCGCCCGATCGCGCGCGGATTTCGCCAGCCGCCTGCTCGAGAATTTCCGGCCGGCGGCCGCAGATGAAGACATGCGCGCCGTGCGCGGCGAAGCCTAAGGAAATCTCCTTGCCGAGTCCCGTGCCGCCGCCGGTCACGAGGATGCGCTTGCCCTTGAGGACGTCACGGCTGAACATGAACGGCAAATCCCGCTATTCGAAGCTTACATGACAGCCGAGCCAGGCCGCCAAGCCAAATTAATACACTAATGTACTTCATCTGTAAATCGCGATCGTCCCGGCTCAAAGATGTCCCCGGGAGCTCGATCCGGCTCAACTCCCAGCAAATAGAGCCGATTCCTGGGGATACGCCCCGCCGGGAATCGCCACGGCCGGGTTCGCCGCGGTGCGTTCCTTTTAAAATACGCTTGTGTATGATATCAGTTGAATCGCCAGGATCGACACGCATCGGTATCAGGCTTCTGACGAGGAAAAACGACATGGTCGACCGGCCCGACTGGGATCTCCGACTAGGCTACCTCATCCACGACGTTTCCCGGCTGCGCCGGATGATGTTCGATCGCGCCCTTGCGCCGCTCGGCATCACGCGGTCGCAATGGTGGGTGCTCGCCTTCATCTCGCGCAAAGACGGGCTGCCGCAGACGCAGCTCGCCAATGAGCTCGACGTCGGCAAGGTCGGCGTGGGGGCGCTGATTGACCGTCTGGAGTCTTCCGGCTTCGTGCTTCGGCAGGCGGACCCGGTCGACCGCCGCGTCAAGCGCGTCTTTGTCACCAAGCAGGCGCGCGGCTTCCTGGAAAAACTTCGCAAGGAGACCGACAAGTTCAATGCCCAGCTGACCCAGGGGATTGACCGCAAGGCACTGGAAGCGGCGTCGGACGCGTTGCTGGCGATGAAGCACAATCTGCTGGCGATGTCCGATGGAAACGCCCTGCCGAGCGAAGGCGAAGAGGACGTCGGCAAGAAGAGTAAACCGCGAAAGAGCAGGAAAGCGGCGTAGCCGCTCATCTTCCCTGCTTGCCGGGCGGACCGCGTCGATCGTTGGCGATGCGGTGGCGCTCTATGACACGATGTCTCGCCCCCAAATATCGGCATTGGGGCGAGCCTGCTTGATCAACTCGGCAATTTTTGCGCCCAGCTCGTTGGGATCCTCGACCGGCTCTATCCCCGGCCCCGCGTGCCAGCCTTCCGCAATTTTGAGAATGCCATCGCCCGCTTCGAACACGCGGCCTGTCACATCGCCGGATTCCTCGCTGGCCAGCCAGACGACGATCGGCGCGACCCAGCGCGGATTGCGCCGCTTGATCTCTTCCTCGGTGCGCTCCCTCAATCCCTCTTCATCCGGGTCTGCGCGCGCGGCGCAATGGCGTTGACGGTTATTCCGTATTGCCGGAGTTCGGTCGCGCTGATGATGGTGAAGGCGGCGATGCCGGCCTTTGCCGAGCCGTAATTGCTCTGGCCGACATTGCCGAACAGGCCCGACGCAGAAGACGTATTGATCAACCGAGCGCTCACCGGCGAACCGCGCCGCTTGGCCTCCTGCCGCCAATATTGCGCCGCATGGTGCGAGGGCGCGAACGTCCCCTTCAAATGCACCTTGATCACGCTGTCCCATTCCTGCTCCGTCATGTTGACCATCATGCGGTCCCGCAGAATACCGGCATTGTTGATCAGGACGTCGAGGCGTCCGAACGTCCCGACCGCCTCGTCGATCAGCGCCTTGGCGCCGGCCCAATCACTCACATCATTGCCGTTCACGATCGCCTCGCCGCCGGCCAGCCTGATCGCTTCGACAACCGACTGCGCCGGCGTCAGGTCGGCGCCCTCGCCAGCCGCGGTGGCGCCGAGATCGTTGACGACGACCTTCGCCCCCTGCTCGGCCAGCATCAGTGCGTATTCGCGCCCGAGGCCGCGGCCCGCACCCGTAACGATCGCAACACGTCCCGCACACAGATTTCCCATTTTCAACATTCCTGGATCGTTTCGCTTCACTGACACATACACTCAGGAGAACTCGCCATCGCCGCAGCGCCATTCGCGCATTTCGACGAACAGCCGAGCGCCGTTCACTTCTTCTCGATCTTCGCGGTCGCGACGATCTCGGCCCAGCGCCTTGTATCGGCTTCCTGAAAGGCTCCGAGCTCCTGCGGCGTCGAGGGAAATGGCGCAGCACCAATCGTGGTCAGGTACTTTCTCGCCTCAGCGCTATTGACGAAGCCGGTGACCAGAGCGTTGAGCCTTGCGATGATTTCGGTTGACGTCTTTGCCCGGACGAAGACGCCGACCCAGGCCGTTAATTCGTAACCCGGCAATCCGCTTTCCGCGATGGTGGGTAGCTCCGGCATCGTCTCCAGACGCTTCGCGCTGGTCACGGCCAGCGCCCGCAGCTTGCCGTCCTGTACCAGCCCTTGCGCGCTCGCGGGATCAGCGAAGACACAATCGATCTGCCCGCCCATCACGTCGGTCAGGGCCTGCGGCATGCCGCGATATGGCACGTGCTGCATTTCGATGGCCTGACGATATCTGAATAGCTCGGCCGCGCCCCTGCTCGATGTATTGCCGCTGCCAAAGGACAACGGTTTCTCACGCTTCTTCGCCAGAGCGACGAATTCGGCAACGGTCCTGGCCGAAAAATCAGCCTTTACCGTCAGCATCATCGGTATCGTCATGATACCGGCGACCGGCGCGAAATCCGCTTTGGGATCGTAAGGCAATGAATGGAATAGGCTGATGTTCGCCGCCTGCGTCGAATTCGTCGTCACAAATGCCGTATAGCCGTCGGGCTCCGCTTTCAGGACCGCGAGTGCGGCAAGATTGCCGTCGGCGCCTGGCTTGTTCTCGACGACAACGGTGGCGTTGGTCGTTGCACGAATGCTTTCCGCCAAATGGCGCGTTACGCTGTCGGTCGCACTGCCGGGCGGGAACGGCACGATCAGCGTGATACGCTGCGAGGGATAGGGTTCCGCAGCAGCCGCCGGGAAGCAAGCGGCCAGGAGAAGTACGACGGCAGCGACAGCCTGCGTTAAATTGGCCCTCAAGCTGATCTCTCCCCTGTTGGCGTATGGGCGGCATCGCCTTCCGGATCGACCGCGACATAAAGGCCTTGTCCGATATAGTACACATACGTACTATCTTTGCGGACTAATGCAAGAGGATCGGTGGGACGCTCGTCGCGTTCGCGCACCGCATACCCTCCAACAGGAACCGTTGGCCATGAAGAACAATCGCAATCGTCACGTCATCCTGAAATCCCGGCCGACCGATATTCCTCAGGCCGATAATTTCGAAATCATCGAGTCCGATGTTCCCGATCTGCGGGACGGTCAAATCCTGGTGCAGAACCTTTATCTTTCGGTCGAACCTGCCATGCGCGGCTGGGTCAGCAATGTCGCCAATTATTCGGAGCCGGTGCGCATCGGCGAAGTGATGCGCTCATTCGCCGCCGGCGAGGTGCTGCAATCGACACATCCCGACTTCAAGCCGGGCGACAGGGTGATGGGCATGTTCGGATGGCAAGAGTTCGCCGTCGTCGGACCTGCCGCGATCACGCGAAAGATCGGGGAAGACGGACTGCCGCTTTCGCTCTCGCTCGGCGTCACCGGTCTCAATGGCATCACTGCCTATTTCGGGCTGCTTGACGTTGGCCAGCCGCGCCCCGGCGACACCGTCGTAGTGTCGACCGCGGCCGGCGCGGTGGGGTCGGCGGTCGGGCAGATCGCGAAACTCTCGGGCTGCCGGACGGTCGGGATTGCCGGCGGGCCGGCGAAGGTCGCCCAATGCCGCGAGCTGTTCGGCTACGACGCGGCGATCGATTACAAGAGCGACAATCTGGAGACCGCGCTTGCCGCGGCCTGCCCAGGGGGTGTCGACCTCTATTTCGACAACACCGGCGGCGCTATCAGCGACGTTGTGCTTCGCCATCTCGCCGTCGGCGCGCGCGTCGTGATTTGCGGAACCGCGTCGGTCTCAAGCTGGAATCCCTGGCCCAACGGGCCACGCGCCGAGCGTCATTTGCTGGTCAAGCGCGCACGCTTGCAGGGATTCGTCATCTTCGACTACGCGTCCCGGTTCGAAGAGGCCGTCACCCGTCTGGCCCAGTGGATCCGCGATGGACGATTGCGCTATTCCGAAGACATCCTGAACGGCATCGAACACGCGCCGGGAGCGATCGCCGGTCTTTATCGCGGCGAGAATACCGGCAAGCGGCTGATCAGGATTTGCTGACGGCGGGTAACAGGCTTCATAGGCGTAACTCCCAGGGCGGCGTTTCGCGAGCTGCGTCGCCCTACGTGCAAGCGCAATCTTGCGCGCCGCCTGCGACAAATCAACCCGACGGGCAAATCAATTCTGATTTACGGAAATGGAGTCAAGCCCCGAAGCAAAAAATATTTCTGTTTACCAGAATGAAAATCAGGTGCATATATTTGCCATCCCGTCCCACTCAGAGGGCGTCGGCCGTCGTCACGGACGTTGGACGGGTTGCGGTGGACGCCGATGTTGCGGAGACGTAACGCGACAGAGGCGTACGGCGAAGACGCGTGGTCCTGGCGCCCGTTGCTGGCGTCAAGTTCCTGGGAGGCCAAAAGCTGATCAGGGGCGACGGAGTCAATCAAGAACTCGTCTCCGGGGAGAGCGCGATATAAGCCGTAAAGCCATTGCGCAGGGAATGTCGGATGTTCTCCGCTGCCCTGTATGCTCGTGTGCAGCCTACTTAGCACAATCCGCACACGAGACCGCGGGTGCAGCGCGCATCCGGCATTCCCTGCGCCCTCTATTTGCAGAGGGCGGGAAGTTACTGGCAAAGCTCGGGCGTAATGCGCCGCGAGAATGCGAAGTTACGTTCTGAATGATTGCGCATCTACAATCACCGCCGTCGTCCCGGGCTTGAGCTCAGATGCGCAATTGCGCATCGGAGCTCAAGGCCGGGACGACGTGAGGGATAGTCACGCCATCACCCCCTCACCGCTCCCTGCCCGCCTCATCCAAGGCCTGCATGATCGGCGAGAGCAGATATCGGATGACCCGCCGTTGGCCGGTCTTGATCTCGGCCTGCACCGAGAGCCCGGGGCCGAGCGCCTGCTTGCGGTCGCGGACGCGGTTGAGGACATGGGCCTCGACCTCGATCTCGGCGCCGTCGGGGACGATGATCATCAGGGCCTGCGCCGGCTGCACGACACCGCCGATGGTGGTGACGGCGAGCTGCTGTACCGTTCAGCCCATCCGCCGCTTGCCGATCAGCTTGAGCGCGCCGGCGGCGGCCTTCTCATCTGTCACCAGCACCTTGCCGATCCGCCCCTGCAGCGCCGCCGCGATGACCGGCACCTTGTTGGTGCCGCCCGCGATCAGCATCACGGTCGGCGCCCGCGCCAGCTTCTCGATCGGCAATGCGATGGCGCGCGCATTGATGCCGTGGTTGATCTGCCGGCCGGACTGCTCGAGATATTGGCCGAGCACGTCACCGACGGCGCCGGCGGCGCGCAGATCCTCGATGCCGACATCGGGCGGCAGCCCGTGCCGCACCAGGAGCGAACGCGGCGAGAGGTCGCCCATGCTGAGCAGCGCAAGATCGATCCGCTCAACGCGGTCCAACACCTCCGCATAGACCTCCTGCGCCATGAAGGTGTCGCGCGAGCGGCGGCTGCTGGCATAGATCGGTGCCGCCAGATAGCTGCACTTGGCGTGCAGCCGGCGCGCCAACTCGCCTGCGATCTCGAAAGTATTGAGTTCGAGCCCGCGCGAGAGCCCGCCCATCATCGAGACGATCCAGAGATCCGGATACTCCGCAGGCGTCACATGGCGGATGGTTTCGCGCAAGGTCGCCCCCCAGCCGATGCCGATGGTGCGTGGCTTCTTCTCTTCCAGGAATTTCGACAAATAGGCTCCCGCCGCCATTCCGATCAGGCTTGCCACCAGTTCGGGGTTTTCCGGGCTCGGGATCACCACCGCGTCGTCGAGCCCGCATTGCTGCCGCAACTGATGCTCGAGCTCGGTGCAGCTTGCGAACGCCGAGTTCAGCCTGATACTCACGATGCCGCTGTGCCGCGCCTCCGAAAGCATGCGGTTGACGCGTGCCCGCGTCAATCCGAGCCGCTCGCCGATCTCGGCCTGGGTCAAGTTCTCCATGTAATAGAGCCACGCGACCCGCAGGATGGTTTGGTCACTCAAAGCGCAACCTCCTCGAGCAACCGCAAAAGCTCGTCATGGATGTGACCATTTGAAGCGATCTTTTGCAGATCGTCAAACTGCGAAGCCTCGCCCGCAATCGTGGTCACGCATCCGCCTGCCGCGCGCACCAGCGGCATCGCCGCAGCGTGCGATACGAGATCGGCCTTGATCGACACGAAGCCGTCGAGTCGGCCGGCCGCGATCCATGTCATCTCGAGCGCGCCCGAGACCACGATGCGGACGCCGCGAACTGCCGAGCCGAGCCGCTCGATGATGGCAGCGGCCGTCCGCACCTCGTCGGGTTGATAATGCGATGTCAGGATCACCGATACCACCGCATCGGAAAGCGACCGCGTGCTCGACACCCGCACGCGTTCATCGTTCACGGTGGCAAGCGCGCCCTGCACGTAGCGGGCGCAGACATCGGCCAGCGGCGATTGAACCAAGCCGACCAGTGCCTCACCGCCATCATGGTAGGCCGCACTGACCGAATACCACGGCAGCCCGGAGGCGTAGTTCACGGTGCCGTCCAGCGGATCGACGATCCAGCGCGGTCCGCTTGTGTTGCCGCTAAAACCCCGCTCCTCCGACAGGATCGCCGCGCCTGGTGTCAGCGTCCTCAGTCCATCGATCACGATCCTTTCCGCGGCAAGGTCGGCGTCGGTGACGATGTCACGTAGTTCCTTGCGTGCGGTCGCAAGCGGTGCGCGCTGCATCGCGACCAGCGTCGCGGCCGCCTCCGCCACCACCGGCTCGGCGCCGCGCATCAGCGCCATCAGATCTGTCCTGGCGGATATCGGCATCAGGCCGCCTTCACGCCGGGCGCACCATCCTCGACCACGAAGGTCGCGAGCCGGCGCACACTGCTGTTCACATCCTTGACGTCGTCGAGCGCCTCGAAACCGACCGTGCAGGATCGCGCATCGAGCTCGACGGTCGCATAGCCACGCTTGTCGCCCCGCGCATAGGTCAGACCCGGATTGTCGGCGAGCGCCCTGGCCACACTGCTTCCGCTCGGCCCCTCGGAAGAGATCGAGGTGCCGACGAATTCGGTCGCGATGGTCGCTTCATGCGGCTGCGAATAATTGCGCTTGAGGTCGGCTGCAAAGTAAGCGTGGCGATCGCCGCCGATGACGACCGGGTTGCGCAATTTGTGCGACACGATCGAATCGAGCAGCCGGCGGCGGGCATTGGGGTAGCCATCCCAACCATCCATCCAGAAGCGGTTGCCGTCGTCCGCCTTGCGCTTGCTTTCGGCCATCAGAGTCTGCTGCGCTACGACGGTCCAGCGCCCGCGGCTGTCGCGCAACCGTGCGTCGAGCCACCGCTCCTGCGGCCGCCCGAGCATGGAGCGTTCCTCGTCGGTTCGTTCCGGACAGTCCGGCACGGCGGTCGGGCGCCCTCCCTTCACGCAGGCGGGCGCGGAGCGATACTGCCGGTCGTCGAGCAGCATGATGTCCAGCATGTCGCCGAAACGATAATGCTCGTAGATGGTGGCATTCGGTCCAAGCGGGCGGGCGGATGGCGGCAACGGCATATGCTCGTAATAGGCCTGATAGGCAGCGGCGCGCATCTTCAGGAACTGCTCCGGATCGCGCGTCGTGTAGGAGCGGTCATTGGCGTAATCATCCGCCACCTCATGGTCGTCCCAGATCGACAGCCACGCAAACGCGGCGTGCGCCGCCTGCAGGTCGGCGTCGGATTTGTACAGCGCGTAGCGATTGCGAAACTCGGCAAGCGTGGTTGGAATCCCGACGCCGTGCTGACGGACGTGACGCGAGCCCCAGGACTTTTCGTAGATGTAATCGCCGAGATGCACGACCAGATCGAGATCGCGCGCCGCCATGTCGCGATACGCGGCGAAATAGCCCTGCTCATATTGCTGGCAGGAGGCAAAGGCGAAGCGAAAGCGGCTGTTGCCGACGGCCGGCGCGGTGCGGGTACGCCCGACCGGGCTCACCGCCGCACCGGCGCGAAACCGGTACCAGTAGACGCGGCCCGGCCGCAGGCCTGTTGCCTCGGCATGCACCGAATGCGCGAGCTCCGCCGTCGCCTGCACGACGCCCTTCGCGGCGACGCGCGCAAATCCTTCATCCTCCGCGACCTGCCACTCGACGTCGACCGGCGCAGGCGGCATGCCGCCCTCTTCGAGCGGTCGGGGCGCAAGCCGTGTCCACAGAATGACGCGGTCCTCGCGCGGGCAGCCGGAGGCTACGCCGAGCGTGTATGGGTCCGCGTTGAACGCCACCGGCGCACCGCGCACGATCCCGAATGGCGCGGCCATCGCGGCACTGGCCAATGAGCCTGCGAGGAATCGCCGGCGCGGGATCGTGATGCCGCTCATGACGGCACAGATGCCGACGTCAGGTCGCGCCTGATCTTCACGGCGAGATCGGGCCGGTCGGTGGTGATCTGCCGCACCGGCTGGGCGAGCCAGTGGGCGATATCCTGCGGCTCGTTCGTCACCCAGGCACCGAGCCGTTCGCGACCGAAGACTTTCAGTGCCAGCGGCAGTGTCAGCGTCAGCAGCGACTTCTCGACCGCCACGATGCAATCGGGTATCGCGGCGAGACGGTCGAACGCCGGCGAGATGCCGCCCATCATTTCAGCCGACCTGCGGTCCAGCGAGGCCAGCACCCGCGCCTGCGGCGACAGCCTCCGCAACGTCGCGAGCACGTCAGGGACAAAGCAGGTGAGCACCGCGCGCCGCTCCAGCCCGCGCCGCTTGACCGCCTCGATGAGGCGCCCTTCGATTCCCGGATAGGGATTGCCGAAGGCGTCGGTCTTGATTTCGATGTGAAGCTCGAGCGGTAAATCGCTGTACACGTCGAGCACGGCATCGAGCGTTGGGATGCATTCATCGCCGGCCTCGCGCAGACGGATGGCGGTCAATTGTTTCAGCGTCCGAACGCCGACCGGCCCGGTGTCGTGCGCGGTGCGATCGAGCAGCGAATCGTGGATGACGACCAGCGAACCATCGACGCTTTGATGAATATCGAACTCGACCGCGTCAACGCCTAGTCCGCGCAGATTGCGAAAGCCGAGCAGGCTGTTCTCCGGCCAAAGGTCGCGGGCGCCGCGGTGTCCGGCGATAAAAACCATGATGGGTCCCCTATTTACTGCTGTCAACGAGCCCTTTGAGGAACCAGCGCTGCAACAGCAAGATCACCAGCGTCGGCGGCAGCATCGCGAGCAGCGCGCCGCTCATGGCGATGTTCCAGGCCGGCTCGCTGTCGGCGCGCGGGATCAGATTCTTCAGCGCGATCACGGCGGTCGCCATGTCCTTGTCGGTGGTGAACAGCAGCGGCCACAGATACTGGTTCCAGCCGAACAAGAACAGGATGATCGCGAGCGCGACGATGTTCGAGACCGACAGCGGCAGCAGGATGCTCCAGAAGAATCGCAGCGGCGACGCGCCATCGAGCCTTGCCGCCTCACACAACTCATCCGGCACGGTGAGGAAGAACTGTCGGAACAGGAAGGTCGCAGTGGCGGATGCGATCAATGGCAGGATCAGCCCCGGATAGGTGTTGACCATGTTCCATTCCAGCGCGATCGTCACGTCGTGGCCGCTGATCCACTTCCAGAGATCGGCAACATGCAGCATATCGGCGAGCCACTGCAGGGGCAGCGCGGCGTTGGCCACCGCCTCGAACGTCGGCACGATCCGCACCTCGATCGGCAGCATCAGCGACATGAAGATCAACCAGAACGCCAGCATGCGGTAACGGAAGCGGAAATAGGTGATGGCGAAGGCGGAGAGCAACGATACCACGATCTTTCCGGCAGTGATTCCGAGCGCCACCACAATGGAATTGAGAAAGCTGCGGCTGAAGTCGGCCTTGACCCAGGCCGTCTGCAGATTGGCAAGAAACTGGTCGCCCGGCAGCCACGGCAGCGGCACCTTCTGCACCTCGGCGATCGTCAGCGAGCCCGCGACGAACGCGAAGTAGAGCGGCACGCACACCAACATCGCGCCGGCGATCAGGATCGCGTGGCAGATCATATCGAGGATGGGTGCGCGCTCCACCATGTGGTCAGACCCCGTAATTGACCTTGTGGTCGAAATAGCGGAATTGCAGCAGCGTGCAAACCAGCGCGAAGGTCATCAACAGCACCGACTGCGCCGCCGAGGAGCCGAGGTCGAGGTTGATGAAACCATCGACGAAGACCTTGTAGACCAGGATGTTGGTCGCGCCGGCCGGCCCGCCATGGGTGACGGCATCGATGATCGCGAAGGTTTCGAAGAAGCCGTAGATAAAATTCATCACGGCGAGAAAGAAGATGGTCGGCCCGAGCATCGGCAGCGCGATGAGAAAGAACCGCCGGATCGGCCCGGCACCGTCGACGGCGGCGGCTTCCATCAGCGAGACCGGCACCGCCAACAGGCCGACCACCAGGAAGATGTAGTCGTAGCAGATGTGCTTCCATGACGCCGCCATGATCACGAGCCACAGCGCGTCGTTCGGGTTGCGATTGGGATCCCAGGAGATCCCGAGCGCGTGCAACATGTGTGCGAGCGGCCCAACGACCGGATTGAAAAGGAACGCCCACAGGATGCCGGCGATCGCGGGCGCGATCGCATAGGGCAGCAGGATGAGAGTCCGGTAGACCGATCGCGCGCGCACCACCCGGTCGGTGGCGAATGCCAGCACGACGGCAATCGCCAGCGTAATGACGTTCTGCGCCACCGTGAACCAGACCGTCGTCACGAGCGATTGGCGATACTCGCCGTTGGCAAACAGCGCCTTGAAGTTGTCGAACCAAACGAAATGGACGGTGGTGCCGAACGGATCGCTCAACAATACGGACTGCGTGAGCGCCCGCAGCGACGGGATGAAGAAGAAGAACACCAGGATCAACACCTGCGGCAGCAGCAATAGCGTCGGCAGGCCGACGCCGCGGCCGAAATTCGCTCGCTTCAGTCCGGGCTCCCGATCAGGCTGGCCACGCTTGGGCGTCCGCGCCTTACTGGCCCGTTCCGTCACAGCCCTACGCCCGGCGGCAGTTTCGCCGGGCGACTTGTGCTGCGATCTGGCCAGGCCGGAAGGCGAGTCTGCCGGGGCCTCCGGCCAGATCGACGAAGGTGCGATCGGCGCGCTTGCCTTCATTTCGCCTCGGGGGACCACTCGGTGCCTTTTCCGGCGTTGAGCTTCTCGAACTGGCGCAGGATCTCATTGCCGCGCTTGACGGCATCATCCATCGCCTGTTGCGGCTGCTTCTGGCCGGTGAACACCGCTTCCACCTCGCTGCGCTGCGCCAGCATTGTCTGCACGAAATTGCCAAAGCGGAAGCCGCGCGAATTGTCATTGGGCGTGCCGCGCGAGAGTTGCAGCACCGCAATCTCGCGTGTCGGATGGTCCTTGTAATAGCCGCGCTCGCGCGCCATCGCATAGGCTTTGTTGGTCGCCGGGACATATCCGGTCACGCCATGCCACCACACCTGCGTCTCCGCCTGGGCAACGAAATCGAGGAAGGCGGCGACCGCGTCGTAGCGTTCCGGCGTGTGCCCCTTCATCACCCAGATGGCACCACCGCCAATGGTGCTGTTGAGCGGAGGATTGATATCGCTCTCGTGCGGCAGGAAGGTGGCGCTCCAGTTGATCTTGGCGTTGCGTTCGATATTGCCGTGCGACGCGGTCGAGTTGACGAAGGTCGAGCAGCGTCCGGAGGTGAACAACTGTTCCGGGCTAAAGCCCTGACCGGCGATCTGCATGACGCCATCATCGAGCCATTTTTTCAGGCGCGCGACTTGCGAGACCACCTTGGTCTTGTTGTAGACGAATTCGGTGCCAAGTCCGTCGAAGCCGTTGGCGAGCGTACCGTAGGGCTGGTTGTTGATGGCGCTGTAGTTTTCCAGCAGGCTCCAGAAGAAGTCGCCCGGCAGCACCGTGCCACATTCACTGACGCCCTTGGCCTTGATGGCGTAGAGTTGTTTCTCCAACTCCTGCCAGGTTGCGGCCGGCTTGTCGAAGCCGGCTTTCTGGAAGTGGTCCTTGTTGTACCAGAAGATCGGCGTCGAGGAGTTGAAGGGCATCGCCGACATCCGCCCCTTGTAGCTCCAGAAGCTCGCCACCGGCTTGACGAAGTCGGAGAAGTCGACCTTGTAGCCCTTCTGGTCCAGAAGTTCCTGCACCGGCACCACGGCGCCCGACAGCAGCATGGTCATGTAGCCGCGTTCGGCGATCTGCACCATTTCCGGCGGCCGCTTGGCACGATAGGCCGCGATCACTCCATTGGTCACTTCGTCGTAATTGCCCTTGGCGACCGCCACGACGGTGTATTTATCCTGCGATGCGTTGAACTTCTCGACCAGCTCGTTGAGCCGTTCGCCCAGTACGCCGCTCATGGCGTGCCACCATTGCACCTCGACACGCGCCGCCTGAGCGGGCGCGGCCAACGCCAAAACCCCGAACAATGCCGCAATGAATGCCATCTTCTTCACGGGTGATCCTCCCTCAGCGGTCCAGCGAGCCGGCGCTTCAAACCCGGCTTCGATCATTTGTATTTCTACAATGACATATGTGTCGCTTTGATGAAAGGGGGCCCGATACACGGATTTTGTTGCGGGGAGCACGCGTGCTCAGGCCCGGCTGGTCAGTGTATGGTGGTGTATGGCGCAATCGACCGGGAGCGCGGCGCCAATCGCCGACAGCCGCCCTCTCTGAAATCAACGCGAGCCCTCGGAAAGAGCCCCTCATGTCAGATAAAAAATCCGCTCATGCCAAAGACCTCTCGCTCAAGGCCGAGGTCGACGCGCTTCTGATTGAACTCGGTGTCGAACCTGTCAGCTATACCGGTGGCACGCTGGTCGCGAGAACCCCGATCAGCGGTGAAACCGTGGCGCATGTCAGGGAGGTCGACGCCGCCGGCGCGACCGCGGCGATCGAAAAAGCCCATGCGGCTTTCCTGCAATGGCGTCTGGTCCCTGCTCCCAAGCGCGGTGAACTGGTGCGGCTGCTCGGCGAAGAGTTGCGCGCCAGCAAGCGTGCGCTTGGCCGGCTGGTTTCCATCGAGGCGGGCAAGATCGAGTCCGAAGGTCTCGGCGAAGTGCAGGAGATGATCGACATTTGCGACTATGCCGTGGGGCTTTCCCGGCAGCTCTACGGCTTGACGATCGCGACCGAGCGCCACGAGCACCGGATGGCAGAGGCCTGGCATCCACTCGGTGTCACCGGCATCATCTCCGCATTCAATTTTCCGGTCGCGGTCTGGTCATGGAATGCAGCGCTGGCGCTGGTCTGCGGCAACAGCATCGTCTGGAAGCCGTCGGAAAAGACGCCCCTCACCGCCTTGGCGACCGACGCGCTGTTCGCCCGCGCCCTGAAGCGCTTCAAGGCCGATGGCGGCGCAGCGCCCGACGGGTTGGCTGCCGTGCTGGTCGGAGGGCGCGAGATCGGCGAGGCCCTCGTCAACAACACCAGGGTTCCCTTGGTCTCGGCAACCGGTTCGACCGCGATGGGACGCGCCGTCGCGCCGAAGCTCGCGCAGCGCTTCGCCCGCGCCATTCTGGAGCTCGGCGGCAACAATGCGGCGGTAGTCACGCCGACCGCCGATCTCGACCTGACGCTGCGCGGCGTCGCCTTCGCGGCCATGGGCACGGCCGGTCAGCGCTGCACCACGCTGCGCCGCCTGTTCGTTCACGAGAGCGTCTATGACAGCTTCGTGCCGCGCCTCAAGAAGGTCTATCAGTCCGTTTCCGTCGGCAATCCCCTCACCGGCAATCTGGTCGGCCCTCTGATCGACGGCCTCGCCTATGAATCGATGCAGCGCGCCCTCGGCGAGGCCAAGGCCGCCGGTGCTGCCATCGTCGGCGGCGACCGCGTCGCCGTGGCAGGCGCCGACGCGGCTTTCTATGTCCGGCCGGCGCTGGTCGAGATCGGTGGACAGACCGGAACGGTCGAGCGCGAGACTTTTGCGCCGATCCTCTATGTCATCAAATACAGCGACTTCGATGCGGTGATCGAATTGCACAATGCCGTTCCGCAGGGGCTGTCGTCTTCGATCTTCACCAACGATCTGCGCGAGGCCGAAGCCTTCTTGTGCGCGCGCGGCTCCGATTGCGGAATCGCCAACGTGAACATCGGCCCCTCGGGCGCCGAGATCGGCGGTGCATTCGGCGGCGAGAAGGAAACCGGCGGCGGACGTGAGTCCGGGTCGGATGCCTGGAAGGCCTACATGCGCCGCGCCACCAACACGATCAACTATGGCCGCACGCTGCCGCTCGCCCAGGGCGTCAAGTTCGACGTGGATTGAATGGAAATTGCCGTGAACGCGCCGCTTCCGGGCAAGGATGTCATCACCCTCCGCCCCGGAAAGGCCGACTTTGAGCGATGAACAGATGTTTTTTGTATTTCTCATATGTTGCATCATATGAAATACGAATGTAATAGAGCACGATAGGAGTGTCCCACGAGGGAATGGGTACAAGCCGGGTGCAAGGGTTTATGAGCCGAGCTCTCTTCATCGACGGGGCCAACAAAGCGCGGGTCGCGCAGTTCAATCTGCGCGAGGGGCGCGAGGACGAAGTCCTGATGGATGTCGCCTCGGTCGGCGTCTGCGGCAGCGATCTGCATTATTTCAAGGACGGCGGTATCGGCAGCGCGCTTATCAACGAACCCTTTGTCCCCGGGCATGAGTTCGGCGGCTATCTCTGTCAGGACGTCGAGGAACTCGGTCTTACGCGCGGCCAACTCGTTGCCGTCGATCCGAACAAGGCATGCGGTCGGTGCGACTGGTGCCATGAGGGCCATCCCAACCTCTGCCCTAACGTTGAGTTCATTGGAGCTCCTCCCTTCGACGGCGCGATGACGGAGCGCATCTGGGCACCAAGGTCGCAGCTCGTCGCGTTGCCGAATGGCTTCGACGCGCTGGACGCCGTCATGCTGGAGCCGCTCGGCGTTGCCATTCACGCCGTCGGGCTCGCCAAGCCGCGCATGCTCGAACGTGTGGCCGTGCTGGGCTGTGGCCCGATCGGCCTGCTCATTGTCCAGGTGTTGAAAGCTGCCGGCGCCGGGGAAGTCCTCGCCTGCGATCCGCTGCCGCATCGCCGCGCAATGGCCGAAAAGATCGGCGCCGATCGCGTCGGTGAAAGCGCCGCCGACATTGCCGAATGGTCCAAGGGCGGCTGCCCCCTTGTGCTGGAAGCGACGAATTCGCCGTTCGGCTTCCGCGACGCCGTAACCGCGACACGCATCGGCGGGCGGATCGTGCTGGTCGGCATTCCCGACGGCGACATTTACACCTTGCCGGCCGCGGACGCGCGCCGCCGCGGCCTCAATATCAAGTTCGCGCGGCGGATGGGCGACGTCTATCCGCGCGCGATTGAGTTCCTCGCAGCGGGGAAGATCGACGTACGCTCGATCGTGACCCACCGCGTCGCGCTGGAGGAAGTGCCCGGCATATTCACGGCACTTGCCGAGAATGCGCCCGGCTACATCAAGGTCCTCGTCGATCTGAAAGGGAGTTGAACCGACGCCCGAATGACACCTGGCCGCCACTAGCAAATGGGAGCATCACGATGAAGCCGGTGTATGCGTGAGGTGAAGTTGTGAGCGACACATCAGACAGCGAAACGACGACAATGCGTATCAACGCCGAGGATCTGGCCGAAGCGCAAATCCAGGCTCGAGCGTGCTGGTATTACTATGTCGGCGCGATGACGCAGCAGGAGATTGCCGATCGGCTTGGGCTGACGCGGCTCAAGGTCAACAAGCTGCTCGGGCAGGCTCGACAGGACGGGCTCGTCAGCGTCGAGATCAAGCTGCCGCTCGCCAACTGCGTTGCGCTGGAAGAGAAGCTGAAGGCGCGCTTCGCGCTCGACGATGTTTCGGTAGTTCCCAGCCTGCCCGATCCCGATGCGCTGCAACAGGTGATCGGCGAAGCGGCGAGCACGATGCTTCATCCCCTGCTGAAGGATGGCATCGGCCTCGGCGTCGGCTGGGGTCGCACGCTCAGAGCCGCCGCGCGCACGCTCAAGCAGCGACAATTCGCCCGCAGCTGGGTGACTTCCCTGATGGGCGGCATGACGCGCGGCGCCGGCACCAACACGTTCGAGGTCGCGACCGAGTTTGCTCGCCTGATCGGCGCCGAATGCTACTACGTCGCGGCACCGATCTATTGCCCGTCGGTCGAGAGCCGTTCCACACTCCTGACGCACTACGGACTTGCGGACGTGATGCGCCGGGCTCGCGAAGGCCAGATCGCGCTGGTATCCTGCGGCGACCTGACACCACGCTCGCTGCTCGCGGCGACCCATATTGTGAATGAAGCGCTGGACGGACTGCGCAAGGCGGGCGCGGTCGGCGACCTGCTCGGAACCTACCTCGACGAATACGGCCGCCCGGTCAACCACCCTCTCAATTCCCGAGTCATGGCGCTGAGCCCGCAGGAGCTGAAGGCGTATCCGATCTCCATCCTGGCCTCGGGCGGGCTACCCAAGGCACCGGTGATCCGCGGCATTCTGAACGCGCGCTATGTACGCTGCCTCGTCACGGACGAGTCTGCGGCAGAGGCGCTGCTGCAATGAGCCTGCTGCTCGCCATCGATGTCGGTACGGTATCGGCGCGCGCCGGGCTGTTCGACGCGTCGGGCCGGCTGGTGTCCGCGCGCAGTCATCCGTTCGAACTGCTGCGGCCCGCGGAGAACCACGCTGTTTATCGGATGGACGAAATCTGGGCGGCGGTATGTGCCGCCATCCGCGCCGCCATTGCCGATACGCCGGGTGCGGCAGCAGCGATCGCGGGCGTCGCCGTCGACGCAACATCCTCCATTTATTTCGAGGCGAACGGCGGAGCGCCGCTGCAAGGTGATGCGGACGTGGTCTGCTGGATGGACCATCGCGGCGAACGCGAGGCAGAGGAGATTGGCGCATCCGGCGACCACTATCTGGATCATGTCGGCGGCACGGTCTCGCCGGAGATGTATCTGCCCAAGATCCTCTGGGTAAAGCGGCACACGCCGGAGGCGTGGGCGCGCGTCACCGCCGTGCGCGACCTCACGGACGAAGTCGCTCGCCGGATGACCGGCATCGATCGGCACTCCGTCTGCGGGCTTGCCTGCAAGTTTCCCTATTTGCCCGCCGACCCTGATCCGTGGCGCCGCGACCTGCTCGCTACGCTTGGTCTCTCCGATCTGCTGCGGCGCGGCAAGCTCGCCGAACCGCCGGGCCTGGTCGGCCAGGTGCACGGAACGGCCTCCGCGGATGCGGCGAAGGCGCTCGGCATCGCGCCGGGTGCGCCGGTCGCGATCGGATTGATCGACGCGGAAGCAGGCGCTCTCGGCGTCGCGGGCCACGGATTTCGCGACAAGATGAACCGCACGCTGGCGCTGATCGGCGGCACCTCGAGCTGCTACATGTGCTGGGCCGAGGATAAGCGGTACATCTCCGGAGTCTGGGGTCCTTTCAAGGACGCGGTATTTCCCGGCTACTGGATGCACGAGGCCGGGATGAGCATTTCGGGCGCGGCGCTCGACGCCGTGCTGGATCAGCATCCCGCCAGCCCCGGCAAGGCGTCGGCGGCCCAGCACGCGGAAACCGCGTGCGATATTCTCGCGCTGCTCGATCTCGAAGGCCCCGCCTTCGGCGCGCGGCGGCATATCGTCCCCGACTGGCTCGGCAACCGCGCGCCCCATGGCGACGGTGCGGTGCGCGCGCTCGTCAGCGGCCTTGGCCTTGAGACGAGCCCACGCTCCTTCCTCGAACATTACTACGCGACGGCCCGCGCGCTCGCGCTGCAAAGCCGTCATATCCTTGAGCATCTCAACACGCGTGGTTATGCGATCGACCGCGCCTGTCTCTCCGGCGGGCACACTAGGAATCCGCTGATGGTGCGCCTTTATCGTGATGCGCTTGGCGCCGACCTCGTCATCTCCCACTCGCCCGAACCGGTGCTACTCGGCACCGCGATGGTCGCCGCCGTCGCGGCCGGGCTTTACCCGGATCTGTTTGCGGCGCTCGACGCGATGGCGCCGGAGCAGACGGTCCACCGGGCCGACCCGATATGGGCGGCGGCGAACGATGCCGCCTATTCGACCTATCTCAAGCTGTTCGCCGTCCGCAACGAAATCGAGGCGGAAGGTCGGCGACCGGCCAGCCGCCCCTCCTCGTCCGCTGGCGCATTCTGAACGCAAAGTCTTTTCTCGTCAGCAATTGACTTCAACATTCCGTCCCCGGCTTGCGAGGTAGATGCGAGCCGCATTACCGCCGAAGATAGCCGCCTTTTCATCCGGTGACAGACCGGCGAGCAGGGTTTCGGCGGCGGCAATCCATTTTTCATAGCCGCCCGCCAGATTGACCACCGGCCAGTCGCTTCCCCAAAGCAGGCGATGTGGTCCGAAACACGCAACGACATGATCCACCGCTTTCCGCAGATCCACAACTTGCCAATCCGGTAAGGCCTCTGTCACCAATCCCGATAGCTTGCAGACGATGTTGGGGCGTTCGGCAAGCAGCGCGACGTCGCGATACCAATCTGCTGTCTCGCCGGTCGCAAGCCGGGGCTTGGCGCAATGGTCAAGCACGAACTGCAGATCGGGATGATCATCGACCAGGCTCAGCAGTCGCGGCAAATGGCGCGGCAGCACCAGCGCGTCGAACACCAGGTTGTTTCGGGCCATCACTGCCAATAGCCGCGCCAAGCCAGGGCGGAGCAGCCAATCGTCATCGGGCATGTCCTGCACCATCGGCCGCAGTCCAACCAGGAGGCTGTGCACGGCGAGTGCATCAATGCGCGCCCCGCCGTCGGCTACATCGAAGTCCGTCCAGCCGACCACACCCCGCACCACCTGTGCCTTCGCCGCGATGTCGAGCAGAAACATGGTCTCCGCCTCGGTCGGTGCAGCCTGCACCAGGATCGTCCCCCTGATGTTCGCGGCAGCGAGGTGTGGCGCCAGATCCGAAAGGGAAAAGTCGCGGTGGATCGGCGCGAGCGCGGGAGTGAGCCAGCCATAATCGCCACGTGCGAGAGTCCACAGATGATGATGCGCATCGATCCGCATCAGCCGGCTATCGGCAGCGGAACGGGCGCTTCCGCAGCCAGCAGGCGCTCGGCCTTCAGATCGGCCCAAAGCGCCGCCGGCACGTCGCAGGACAGCGCGGCTACGTTGCGTTCGACCTCTTGCGGACTCTGGCCCCCCAGCACAACGCTCGCCACCGCCGGATGGCCCAGGGCAAAATGCAACGCCGCGGTTGGCAGGGCAACGCCATGCGCATCACAGATGCTTTCGATCCGAGCCACCCTTGCCAGGATCTCAGGTGGCGCATCCCGATAATCGTATTTGGCACCGCTCACCGCGCCGGTTGCCAGAATACCTGAATTGAATACGCCGCCGAGTAACACGCCGATTCCCTGTTGTTGCGCAAGCGGCAGAAACTCCGCCAGCGCCGGTTGCTCCAGCAGGGAATAGCGCCCCGCGAGCAGCATGGTATCGAATGATCCGGCTTGCGCGAAACGCACGCACATCTCGGCCTCGTTTACGCCGATCCCGATGCCCGCAACAACGCCCTCTCCGCGAAGCCGGTCCAGCGCCACGTACGCGCCAGCCATCGCTTCGCGAAACCGCTCCTCGATCGCGTCGGGGCCATGAGTCCAAATGTCGACGTCGTGGATCAGCAACAGGTCCAGCCGGTCGACCCCTAGCCGCAATAGCGACTGTTCCACCGAACGCATCGTGCCGTCATAGGAATAATCAACCACCGCCCGGTGCGGCAACCCTCCTGCAAAACCGGCACGGTCGCCTCGACCGCGAAACGGATCCGTCCAGCGACCGACTTTGGTGCAAACGACGATGTCCTGGCGCGGCACGCGCCTGATGGCGGCGCCGCAACGATGTTCGGCAAGGCCGTTGCCATAGAGCGGAGAAGTGTCGAGGAGATTAATGCCCAGTTCGAATGCACGTTTCACCGTATCAATGGCCGTGCCGTCATCCAGTTGCACGTAGAGATCACCAAGCGGCGCGGTTCCGAATCCCACAACCGAAACCTGAAGCCGCATCCCACCAAGAGCACGACGCGGCACCGCAAATACTGGTTTCATATTGACCGGCTCTTTTCGGCCCATCGCCCAGTCGCGGGGATGCGCCTTTACCTTGCTTGCCATTGGACATGTCCGCTGGCTGTGAACCTGGCGATATTGCCAGCCGCGGCCGCCCGTTCAATGGGACCACCTTGGCTGGCGTCTGGAAACATTCAAACTGCGCAACGCGGCCGGATCCTGCCCAGCTATCTCAACACGATCTCCTGGTCGGCCCACCGCAAGTAGCTGCGCGGCGCAGCACCAAGTTCGCGCCTGAACATCGCCGTGAAGGCGCTCGGGCTGTCGTAGCCGACATCGAGTGCGACGTTGGTTACGGATTCGCCGGCGCCAAGGCGCGCGAGCGCTTCCAGCAACCGGACGCGCTGGCGCCAGGCCGCAAAGCTCTGGCCGGTCTCACGACGGAACATCCGCGTCAGCGTACGCCGGCTGAGGCCGCTGCGGTCGGCCCAATCGTCGAGGGTGAGGTCGGAACTGGTATCGGCGAGCACAGCTTCGCAGATCCGGGCGAGACGCGGATCCAGCGGGATCGGCACGTGCAGCAACACTTCCGGCATCCGGCCGATCTCGCCTAGCAGGAGATCAACCAGCTGCCCGTCGCGCCCGTCCTCGTCGTAATCCACCGGCATGCGGACAGCTTCATCCATCAGCGCCTCGAGCAGCGGCGAGACGCGGATCAGGCGGCACGTCGCCGGGTAGCTCGGCACCTGATCCGGCTCGACATAGATGGTCTGGGCCTCGATATCGCCCCAGGCGCGCGATTGATGCACGATTCCTGCGGGAATCCACAGGCCATGCCCCGGCGGGATGACGAAATTGCCGCGTTCCGTCATCATCGAGGTGACGCCGATGGTCTGGAGGATGAACTGCCCTCGCCGGTGCGCGTGACGCGTGCTGGTGCTCTCGGACGGATACGTCGCTGCCATAGAGACGACCGGCCGCTTCTGCGTCTGCAGGTGACCGGCATAGTTCGCTGCGGCTATCGGTCCGCATCGCTTGTGGCATGGGCGCTCAAGGCTGTCGCCGCCGGTCGGTGCTGTGCCGACTCTTACATTTATGTTCATCTGGGCTCTTGATGTGAGATGCCTGCTCTCCCCACAGCCATGCATCTTCCGGGCCAGATGGCCCGATCGCGACGATCGCTGTCCCATGCCGTGTAGCACAGAATGCGGCGCTCCGTCACGATGGCGCAATCCGCAACGAAGGGGTTGGTCCATGAACAGGCGCGAATTCACTGCTGCAATGCTGGCCGCCAGCGCGGCCATCCCGCTCGGCATCACCAGAGCGGCTGGTCAGCCAAAGGGCGGCACGCTCAACACGATCATCCAACCCGAACCGCCGATCCTCGTCACGGCGTTCAACCAGCAACAGCCGACGCTGACGCTGGGCGGCAAGATCTACGAGAGCCTGCTGAAATACGGCGCCGATTTGAAGCCGTTGCCGGGTATGGCGCAATCGTGGGAGGTCTCGCCTGATGGCCTCACCTATACGTTCAAGCTGTTCCCGGGCATCACTTTTCACGACGGCAAGCCGATGACATCGGAGGACGTGGTCTTCAGCTGCATGAAGGTGCTGACGGAGACCCATCCCCGCGCGCGGCAGAATTTCGCGCGCGTCGCGTCCGCCGAGGCGCCTGATCCGCTGACTGTCGTATTCAAGCTGAAGCAGCCTTTCGCGCCTTTCCTCGGCTGCTTCGACTGCACCTCGGCCCCAATTGTGCCGAAGCACATCTACGAGGGAACCGAGTTCCGCAAGAACCCGATGAACGACAAGGCGATCGGCACCGGCCCCTTCAAGCTGAAGGAATGGGTGCGCGGCTCGCACGTCCATCTCGTTCGGCACGATGGCTACTACCGCAAGGACCAACCCTATCTCGACGAAATCATCTACCGCATCATCCCGGACAGCGCCTCGCGGGCGCTGGCGCTCGAGAATGGCACGGTCCAACTCGTGCAATGGTCCGACGTCGAGTTCTTTGACGTGCAGCGCTTCAAGTCGCAGAAGAACCTCGCATACACCACCAAGGGCTACGAGTATTTCGCTCCGCACCAGTGGCTCGAGATGAACAATCGCGTCGCGCCGATGAACGACAAGCGGTTCCGGCAGGCGGTGATGCACCTGATCGACCGCGACGCGATGAACAAGCGCGTCTATTTCGGCAACGCCAAGGTCGCAACCGGTCCGATCTCGTCGAAAACCAAATTCTACGACCCCAAGGTAAAGCGCTACGATTTCTCGGTCGAAAAGGCCATTACGCTGCTCGACGAGATGGGCCTGAAGCCCGGCGCCAACGGCAAGCGGGCCGAGATCAAATACCTCGTGCCGCCCTATGGCGAGGTCTATCAGCGCGCCGGCGAGTTCTTCCGCCAGAGCTTCTCCAAGGCCGGCATCGATCTCGTTCTGGTCGGCACCGACATGGCGGGCTGGGCCGACAAGGTCGGCAACTGGGATTACGAGATGACCCAGAATCTGCTCTATCAGCTCGGCGATCCCGCACTCGGCGTCGCCCGCACCTACATCTCCTCAAACATCAAGAAGGGCATCCTGTTCTCGAACACCCAAGGCTATTCAAACCCCGAGGTCGACAGGTTGTTTGAGGAAGCCGCCGTCGCGCTCGACGAGGCCAAGCGGCAGGAGCTCTATTCCAAGGTGCAGCAGATCCTGGTCGAGGAAGTGCCCGTCGCCTGGACCCTGGAGCTCGAATACCCGATCATCTACGACAAGGCTTTCAAGGAAATCGTGACGACCGGGATCGGCTCCCACGAGACCTTCGGCTCGGTCTACAAATCGTGACCGGCACCAGGAGCACCGCAAGAATTGGACTCTTGGTCGCCGCCTGGATTGTGCGGCTGGTCGCCATCATTCTGGTGATCGCGACCTTCAACTTCGTGCTGGTCCGCGCAGCACCGGGCGATCCGGCCATGGTCATGGCCGGGCAGTCGGGCGCGGCCGACCCCAAGATCCTCGACGATCTGCGCAAGGAGTATGGGCTGGACAAGCCCTATCTCGTGCAGCTCGGCACACATCTCGCGCGCGTGCTCACTTTGGATCTCGGATATTCCTATCGCCAGCGGCGGCCGGTCCTTGATCTCATCCTCGAGCGCCTGCCGGCAACGCTGCTGCTGACGCTCACCGCCTTCTGCCTCGCGCTCCTGATCGGCACGACGCTCGGCGCGCTCGCGGGTCTGGTCGCCGGAAGCATTGCGGACACGGTTTTTACCGTGCTCTCGCTGTTGCTCTACGCCACGCCGGTGTTCTGGCTCGGGCTGATGCTGGTGCTCGTCTTCTCGGTGACGCTCGGCTGGCTGCCGCCGTTCGGCTATGAGACGATCAACGCGAAGCACACGGCGATCGAGCGCATCTTTGACATCATGAAGCACATGATCATGCCTGTCATTTCACTCGCCGCGATCTATCTGGCGATCTACGCCCGTCTGATGCGCTCCTCGATCATCGAGGTCTCGCACCAGGATTTCATCAAGACGGCGCGGGCCAAGGGCTTGGCCCGCCCGCGCATCGTCGTCAGCCATATGCTGCGCAACGCGCTGGTGCCGGTCGTGACGGTTGCGGGCATGCAGGCCGGCGCGCTCGTCGGCGGCGCGGTGGTGATCGAGACCGTGTTCGCCTGGCCCGGCCTTGGCCGGCTCACCTTCGAGGCCGTGCTGCAGCGTGACTATCCGGTGCTGCTCGGCATCTTCCTGATCCTGTCCGTCATCGTGATTGCTCTCAACCTCGTGACCGACCTGATCTACCGCCTGATCGATCCGCGCATGACGACGGAAGCCGCCTGATGGATGCGGTCAAGGCTTTCGTGCGGCATCCGAGCGGAATGGCGGGGTTCGTCCTGCTCATCATCGTCCTGATCGTCGCGATCACGGCGCCTGTCGTATTCCCGGTCTCGCCGTGGGAGATGAGCGGCACGCCCTTCACGCCGCCCGGCGAGGACGGGATGTGGCTCGGCGGCGATACGCTTGGCCGCGACGTCGCGGCGGGCGTGGCGCACGGAGCGCGGGTCTCGCTGCTGATCGGCATCGCATCCGCGCTGGCCGCCATGACGATCGGCGTCATGATCGGCGCTATCTCAGGTTATTTCGGCGGAAAAGTCGATCTCGTGCTGATGCGGGTGACGGAGTTGTTCCAGACGGTCCCGGCGTTCATTTTGGCGATCCTGCTGGTTGCGACCTTCAGCCCTTCGCTGCTCACCATCATCCTCACCATCGGCGCGGTGAGCTGGCCGCCGCTCGCGCGGCTGACGCGCGCCGAATTCCTGCGCCTGCGCGGGCGCGAATTTGTCGAGGCCGCATTATGCCAGGGCGAGAGCACGGCCCGCATCGTGCTCGGACACATCCTGCCGAACGCGATCTCGCCGATCCTCGTCGTCGTCTCGCTGACGGTCGCGACTGCGATCCTGCTGGAGAGCGCACTCTCCTTCATGGGGCTCGGCGACCCGAACCTGATGTCCTGGGGTTTCATGATCGGCGCCGGGCGCACCGTCATCCGGCAGGCCTGGTGGATGAGCGTCTTTCCTGGGCTCGCGATCCTGATCACCGTGCTTGCCATCAACCTGTTCGGCGAGGGCCTGTCCGACGTACTCAATCCGCGCGTCTCGAGGCGCCGCGCATGACAAACCCAAGCGTGCAGGACAAAGCATCCGTGCTCTCGGTCGAGAAGCTCTCGATTGCATTGCCCGAAGGCGGCGACCGGCCGTTCGCGGTCGAGGACGTGTCGTTTGCGATCGGGCGCAACGAGGTGGTCTGCCTGGTTGGCGAATCCGGTTCCGGCAAATCGATGATCGCGCATGCGATCCTCTCGCTGCTGCCGAAAGGCGTCGATATCGTGTCCGGCGCCGTGAAGGTGGTCGGGCAGGATACCGCCGCCCTCGATCGCCGTGCCCTGCGCCGGCTGCGCGGTGGCAAAGCCGCCATGATCTTCCAGGAGCCCTTGTCGTCGCTTAATCCGCTGAAGCGCGTCGGCGAACAGATCGAGGAGACGATCCTCACGCACCAGCAACCGCTGCCGCCGGCAGCCGCGATCAAGGCCAGGGTGCAGGAGTTGCTGACCCAGGTCGGCCTGCCCAACCCGTCGCTGCTTGCCAACAGCTATCCGTTCGAACTCTCAGGAGGCCAGCGCCAGCGCGTCATGATCGCGATGGCCACCGCGAACCAGCCTGAGCTACTGATCGCAGACGAGCCGACGACCGCACTCGATGTCACCACCCAGCGCCAGATCCTCCGCCTGATCGACGATCTCAGGCGCGAGCGCGGCATGGGCGTGCTGCTCATCACCCATGATTTCGGCGTGGTGGCCGACGTCGCCGATCGCGTCGTCGTGCTGCGCCACGGCAAGGTGGTCGAGCACGGCTCGGTCGAGCAAGTGTTGCGCAATCCGCGCGATCCCTACACCCGCGAACTGATCGACGCAGTACCGAAGGCGCATGTGAAGAGCCGCGAGAGCGCTTCGCACGCCACACCGCTGCTCGACGTCGTGGAGCTGCGCAAGACGTTTCGCGTTAAACGCGGCTGGCTGCAGCCGCCGCGGGAAGTGGTCGCGGCCGACGGCATCTCGCTCACGTTGCACCAAGGCGAGACGCTGGCTGTTGTCGGCGAGTCCGGCTCCGGCAAGTCGACCCTCGGCCGCATGATCATGCGGTTGACGGAGCCCGATTCCGGCGCCATCCGGCTCGGCGACCAGGACCTGTGGCTGCTCCGCGGCGAGGCGTTGCGCCAGGCGCGCCGCGGCCTTCAGATCATCTTCCAGGATCCCTTCTCCAGCCTCGATCCGCGCCAGAAGGTCGGCGACGCTGTCGCGCGCGGCCCGATGGCCTATGGCACCGCACGCGACGAGGCGATGGCGCAGGCCCGGCAATTGCTCGCGCGCGTCGGGTTGACGCCCTCGGCCGCCGATCGCTATCCGCACGAATTTTCGGGCGGCCAGCGCCAGCGCATCTGCATCGCGCGCGCCCTCGCGCTGCGGCCGAAGGTGCTGATCGCCGACGAGGCCGTATCCGCGCTTGACGTTTCGGTTCAGGCGCAGGTGCTGGCGCTGCTCGCCGAACTGCGGCGCGAAATGCAGCTGGCGATGATCTTCATCACGCATGATCTGCGCATCGCAGCCGAGATCGCCGATCGCGTGATCGTTCTCCAACACGGCCGCATCGTCGAGGAAGGGCCGACCGCCGCCGTGTTCACCAACCCACGCGAGGCCTATACGCGCGACCTGCTCGACGCGATCCCGGGGCGCCGCTTCTTCGACCAGCCGAATTTCGCGCGACAACGCGAGGCGCTCGCATGATGGACAGTGCTATCCTTAGACACACTCCCGATCTGTTGTGAAACCCTGCAAGGACTGACCCGTGTCGCAAAGCAACGTCATTCCCCTTCCCGCCGGCGTCCGCGAGCGCATTGAAGCCGCGGTCGAGGCCGCCTTCGAGGCACAGATCGCAACCACGATCGCCTTTTCGGCGATACCGAGCACGCGCGGCCAGGAGGGGCCGTGCCAGGACATGATCGCGCGTCTGCTGCGCCAGCGCGGCTACGAGGTCGACGACTGGATCATCAACCAGGACGATCTGAAAGCGCTGCCCGGCTACGGACCGGTCGAGACCGATTTCTCGCGCGCCCGTACCGTCGTCGGAACCTATCGGCCCGCCGAAGAATCCGGGCGCTCGCTGATCCTGCAGGGTCATTGCGACGTCGTGCCGACCGGCCCGCTCGACATGTGGAAACGTCCGCCCTTCCGGCCCGTCGTCGAGGATGGCTGGCTTTATGGCCGCGGCGCCGGCGACATGAAGTCCGGCACCATCGCTGCGCTCTACGCGCTCGATGCATTGAGAGCTGCGGGACTGGCGCCGAAGGGCCGCATCCATCTGCAGTCGGTGATCGAGGAGGAAAGCACCGGGCTCGGCGCGCTCTCCACGCTCCAGCGCGGCTATCGCGCCGATGCCTGCCTGATCCCCGAACCCACCGACGGCAAGCTGATGCGCGCCCAGGTCGGCGTGATCTGGTTCCGCCTCAAGGTTCGCGGACTGCCGGTCCACGTTTCGCACGCCGGCACCGGCTCGAATGCCATCAAGGCCGCCTACCATTTGATCCAGGCCCTCGAAGGACTGGAGGCCGAGTGGAACGAGCGCGCCAAGAGCCATCGCTTTTTCGGCAAGATCAACCATCCGCTGAATTTCAATCCCGGCATCATCAAGGGTGGTGACTGGGCCTCGAGCGTGCCGGCCTGGTGCGACGTCGATTGCCGTATCGGCATCCTGCCCGGCTGGACGATCGCCGATTGCCAGGCCGAGATCGTCGCCTGCGTCGCGAAGGCCGCCAAGACCCATCCGTTCCTGGCCGACAACGCGCCGGAGGTCGTATGGTCCGGCTTTCTGTCGCCGGGCTACGAGGTGACCGGCGCGCAGGACAGCGAGGCGGTGCTCGCTGCTGCGTATGAGGCCGTGTTCGGCGGCCCACTCGAGGATGCCAGCTTCACCGGCCTCACCGACACACGCTTCTACGGACTCGATTACGATGTCCCCGCATTCTGCTTCGGCGCCAGGATGGAAAACGCGCACGGTTTCGACGAGCGGGTAGAACTCGAATCCGTGAAGAAGGTCACTAAGACGCTGGCGCTGTTCATCGCGGGTTGGTGCGGTGTCGAGGTTGCGTAAAAACGCAACAAGACAGGAGGAGGTCTGCCATGGAGAGCAACGGCGCGGGCGGCAAGCCCCTGGTCCGAACGCCAGAAGATCTGCGTGCGCATTTCGGGCAGCTGAGCCCGCTCGCCGAGAAGAAGGTCCTGTACCATCTCGACAAGTTCTGTCGCGACTTCATCGCGCTCTCCCCGTTCCTGGTCCTCGCATCGAGCGATGGCAAGGGCAACGCCGACGCGAGCCCGCGCGGTGACGCGCCGGGCTTCGTCGCGGTGCTCGACGACAAATCGCTGCTGATCCCGGACCGCCGCGGCAACAACCGGGTCGACACGTTCGGCAACATCCTGGCCTCGCCAGGCATCGGCCTGATTTTCCTGGTGCCCGGCATCAATGAAACGCTGCGCATCAACGGCAAGGCGGAGATTACCCAGGATCCGGCCCTGCTGACGCCGCTGGCGGTGCAAAACGTCGTACCGATCATCGGGCTCAAGGTTCATGTCGACGAATGCTATTTCCATTGCGGCAAGGCGCTGATGCGCTCGAAATTGTGGGACCCCAAGGCCCAGGTCGAACGCCACAGTTTCCCGACGCTGGGCCGCATCATCGCCGAGCAGACGGCGGCCATATCGGTTGAAGTGGCCGAGCAGACCATGGAAGAAGGCTACCGGACGAGGCTCTATTGATGAATTAGCTGTCTCGACCCGGGGCGGCTCTGCCAGCAATATTGGGTTTCGCGTTGTCCAGAGCGACATCGAATCGCCTGGGCCATGATGACGGTCATCACTTTTTCCAAAAAAAGGCGACCATGCGAGCGTTCGACCAGCCGTGGAGAACGTGAGTAACCGTCCAATGGGTGCTCGACTGGCTGCGGTCGGGTTGTTAAGCCCGCCTCCGCAGGGAGCCTTTGAGTCGAGACATGACCGTTGCGATCGAGATGGGCCACACAACGGCAGGCGCCCCGGCTAACCTGGACCTTGAGGAACTGCTGGCGACGCGCCTGCTGGTGCAGGGCAATTCGGGCTCCGGCAAATCCCATCTGCTGCGCCGGCTGCTGGAACAGAGTGCCCCCTGGGTGCAGCAGACCATCATCGACCCCGAAGGCGACTTTGTTGCGCTTGCCGACCGTTTCGGCCACCTCCTGATCGATGCTGAGGACCATACCGAGCGGGGCCTGCAGGTCGCCGGCGAGCGAGCGCGCATACATCGCGTCTCCACGGTGCTCAATCTCGAGGGGCTCGACGCCGAGAACCAGATGCGGCGCGCCGCCGCCTTCCTCGGCGGGCTTTTCGAGGCCGCCCGCGACCACTGGTATCCGATGCTGGTGGTGGTGGATGAGGCACAGCTGTTCGCGCCGGCCGTCGCCGGCGAGGTTTCGGACGAAGCGCGCAAACTCTCGCTCGGCGCCATGACGAACCTGATGTGCCGCGGCCGCAAACGCGGGCTTGCGGGAATCATCGCCACCCAGCGACTGGCAAAACTCGCCAAGAACGTCGCGGCCGAGGCGTCCAATTTCCTCATGGGGCGAACGTTTCTGGATATCGACATGGCGCGCGCCGCCGACCTGCTGGGCATGGAACGGCGACAGGCAGAGGCCTTCCGGGATCTGGAGCGCGGCCAATTCATCGCGCTGGGGCCGGCCCTGTCCCGCCGTCCGCTGGGGCTGCGCATTGGTCCGACGGATACAACGCCGCGCAACGCGACACCGCGCCTGATGCCTCTGCCGGAATCGACGTCGGACGCACACGCCATCATCCTGGCAGCACCGCCGCCCGAGCATAATCGGCCCCAGCGCCGGTCGCCACCCGACCTCCTCGGCCAGCTCATGGCGGCGAAGTCGGCGGCGCTGGAGATCCGTCCCGAATCGTTGGAGCAGCCGCTTAGCGCCGAGGCACTGGCGGAGCGGAATGAGCGCGTGGACCGCATTCTGCGCGCCGTCATGGCCGAACCCGACGCTGGGTTCCGTGCCATCGGCGTCCTCTATCAGGAGTTCGTTGTCCGCTGCCGAATAGAGGGCCTCGGTTCGGCTGTGCCGGACCTGGGTGACTTCCGTCGCATGCTGACGCGCGCCCGCGCCGGGCTCGGCTCCGATATGGCTGACGATGACGGCTGGCAGGATGTCTCGGTCCGCGCCTCCCTTCTGCCGGAGGATATGCAGGGCGTCTTCATGATGATCGCCCGCGCCGCGAAGGAAGGTTGGCCCTGCCCGGGCGATGCAGCGATTGCCCGCGCCTATGGCTCACATTCGTTGCGCCGTGCGCGGCGTCTGCTGACCTACATCGAGGAGCAGGGCCTCATCGTTTGCCAGCTCGATGGTGCAGGTCGGCGGATTGTGACGCTCGTCGAACTGGCCTGGGCGACGGCACCGGGCGACCCCAATGCCGAGGAACTGCCGGCGGAGCAAGGCTGCAGCCCGGCGCTATGATTTGACGCTCAAGCGCGCACTTAGAAGATACCAAGCCGTGGCGATCTCTTAAATCACACCGGCGATCCGTAAATCTTCGATCTCTGCGCTGCATAATTCGAGCAGACCTTTGTAGATATCCTCGTTTTGGGCACCCAGCCCTGCGCCAAGCCAGCGGATCTCGCCCGGCGTTTCCGACAGCCGTGGTACGACGCCCGGAACCGCGATCTCGCCGGCTCGCGACTCCGTCATTTGGATGTTACCCCGAGCGCGGTATTGGGGGTCTTCGAAAATATCCGCGATGCTGAAGATCAGACTGGCCGGCACGCCTCCCCTCGAACAAAGCGCAAGGACGCTATCGAGGTCGAGTGAGGCGACCCATTCGGCGACGATGCGGTTGACCTCGTCACGGGCCGCCAGCCGCAGCGTCTGCGGACCATATCGTTCCGCCGAGGCCAGTTCCGGTTGCCCCATCGCTTCCGCCAGCCGCGCAAACATCTGGTCACTGGTGCAGGCGATCGCGATCCATTTGCCGTCCCTGGTCTGGTAGTGGCTGTGCGGGCAGACATTGACCGCGTCCGCGCCCATTCGCTCGCGCACATAGCCGAACTTCTGATAGGCAGGCGCAATCTCGTCGAGCACGCGAAACACCGATTCGTACAGTGCGAGATCAACGCATTGCCCCTCGCCGGTCGTTTTACGGGCCTGCAGCGCGACCAGTGCGCCGATGGCGCCGTACATGCCCGACATGTAATCGGCCAGCGAGGTCGAACCTGGAACAACGGGAATACCGCCGGGCTCACCGGCAAGGTAGGTCAGGCCGGAAAACGCGTGCGCGATGCGGGCAAAGCCCGGCTGCGTCCGCATCGGTCCATCCTGCCCATAGGCCGAGATGCGCACCAGGATCGCACCGGGATTGATCTTCTTGAGCTCGTCATAGTCGAGCCCCCATTTTTCCAACGTGCCGGGCCGAAAATTCTCGACGATGATGTCGCATTTCGCGGCGAGGCGCTTCAGCAGATCCCGTCCGCGCTCGCTCCCGAGATCCAGCGTCACGCATTTTTTGTTGCGGGCTTCGGAGAGCCAAACCAGCGTATCGCCGCATTCGGTATTGGTTCCAAGACGCCGAAGCGAGTCGCCGGTCTTTGGCGGCTCGATCTTGATAACCTCCGCGCCGAATTCGCCGAGAATGGTGGCGCAATGCGGCCCTGCGATGAACGTGCCGAGGTCGAGGACCCGGATCCCTTCAAGTGCTCTCACGGCTTTCCCCCGACGCTGGCTGCCCGGTCGAGCAGTTTCCTCGCCAACTTGATGTGCATGAGAGCGACCATCTCACTGCTCTTGT
Source organism: Bradyrhizobium sp. AUGA SZCCT0169 (assembly GCF_018130085.1). Classification (NCBI taxonomy): domain Bacteria; kingdom Pseudomonadati; phylum Pseudomonadota; class Alphaproteobacteria; order Hyphomicrobiales; family Nitrobacteraceae; genus Bradyrhizobium; species Bradyrhizobium sp. AUGA SZCCT0169. The sequence goes on from NZ_JAFCMC010000040.1 coordinate 37,688, forward strand.
CCTTCGGAGAAGGGACATTTTTGATTTCTCGACAGCCTACATTACTCTTCAAAATTTCTCCAAATGGCCGATGGACATGGCGCTATCCGACGACGCTGGAAAGGACAAACTCGCAATATCGCTGACGACGGCCCAGGCACGAGATACCGTCGCGTGGTCTATCGCAACCAAATGCAACATTCCGCAGGAAGAGCTGAGTGTGCGATGGCTGACCAGTCCAGGCATCCCAGGCCTGCCCGAGCAGTTGAGATCGGGGGACATCGCCTTCTGGCTAGCGGCAGTGCACCCCTCTCATGACCAACGCACCGAAGGACTGGGCATTCTCAGCTTCGAACAGGCTGCCGGGGTGCTCGACGGCGAGGAAGCCAGCCGCATGGTGCGCTTCGTGCACATTGAGGATCGAAACAGCTACCTCGCCGCACATGCCGGCGCCCGCCTTTTGCTGGGGAGCATTGTGGGGCACGCCGCCGACACCTTGCGGTTTCGACCGTCCGAGCACGGCAAGCCGATGCTCGTCAATGACGCGCCGAACATCGACTTCAGCCTCAGTCACGCAAAAGGTGTGATCGCTGTCGCTGCTGCGCGTTCGCCGGTCGGTGTCGATGTCGAGCCCTTGCGGGAAATCCCCGATCTGGATTCCGTGAGTGAAATCGTCCTGGCTCGCGAAGAGCGTGAGGTCCTGTGGAGCACCCCTGCCGCATTGCGGTCGCGGCTGTTTCTTCGCTACTGGACCCTCAAGGAATCCATACTTAAGGCAGCCGCGCTTGGATTCATCATTCCACCGCACTCGGTGATCATCGACGCAGGCCCATCACCCGCCGTTCTTTCGCTGCCAGCAGCGCTCGGGCCTGTCTCGCAATGGCGGCTGATAGCTCCCGTCGCCGAAGGTTAAGCTATGAGCTCGCGGCGCGAGATCGTCAAAAGCAGCGACTCGGCGATTTCCTGCGAACGGTTGGCAAGAACGGAGAGCAACGTGTCGCTCAGGCCGTGAGAGGCCTCGGAATATCCCTGGAGATGGATTTGCGGCCGAAACGCCGGGCTCGTGGCGAGCCTGTAATTGCGGTCGACAACGTCGTCATGGATATAGCGCCGTATCGGCTCCAGAAACGCGTGTGGTGTTTCCCTGTCATAGCCGGTCGCGAGGATAACGGCATCGTAGCAGGAGCGGCGGTCCCGACCGTCGAACTTATCGACCGTTCGGATTTCAATGCCTTCAACAGCCGCAAGCACTTTGGTGATCTCGCTGCGCGGATGCAATTCGATGCCCGTCGTGCCGCTGACGCGTTGCTGGTAGAGCAATCGATACAGCTGATCGAGCAGATCGGAATCGACCACGGCATAGTTGGTATTTCGAAAATTGCGAACGATCGCATCTCGACGCTCGTCCGGCTGGGCATAGATAAAATCCGTGTAATCCGGGTTGAAGATTTCGTTGACGAACGGGCTGCTGTCGGACGGCTTCAACGCATGGCCACGAAAAATCAGGTCAATGTTCGCGTGCGGAAAACGGTTTCGAAGATCGACCGTCACCTCGACCGCACTCTGCCCTCCACCGATTACGGCCACGCATGCCGCCTTGCCGCCGAGGCCGGCGGACTCGACCGTATCGAGGTAGCGGCTTGAGTGAAACAATCTGGAATCATCGGCGATTTTCGCGAAGACCTGCGGGATATTGGGCTTACCTCCCGCCGCCACGACCAGGTTCTTCGCAAGCCGCACCGTTTCACCGCCGGCGAAGTTGCGTGAATAGACGCGCAATGATGTCACCGACTGCCCCGCAGTTACGGGTTCGATGGCAACGACGGCTTCGCCGTAAGCCGCTTGTGATTTGAACTGCGCTGCCACCCACCGCAGGTAATCGTTGAATTCCGTCCTGCTCGGATAGAACGTCCGGCAGTTGATGAAATCCTGCAAGCGGCCGTGCTTGTGCAGATAGTTCACAAAGGTGAACGGACTGGTCGGATCACGCAACGAGACCAGATCCTTGAGAAACGAGATCTGCATATCGCTGCCCGGCAAAAGCATGCCGCCATGCCAGGTAAATTGGCGCTGCCTCTCGACAAAAAGAGGAGCGCATTTCAGGCGTGACCTTCTGGCGCACTCGTCCAGCGCGATCGCAAGCGCGAGATTGGACGGCCCGAATCCGACGCCAATGACGTCGTGCTCGATGGCAAGCTGGTGAGACATAAAGCTGCGCTCCGTTCGCGCGTTAGGCTGTGGGTGCCGGAGCGGCCATAGCCGGTAGCCACAGCCGATCACCAAAGAAGCGCTCGCGCAGCAGCATGACCAGGGTGGCCCGCTTGTGTGGAAAATCGAAATTCTTGATCTTCGCAAATCCCGAGAGTTCGAGGTTGCGGAGTTGCTGCGAATGCGCCGTCGCCGGCTCGCCGACGATCCGCCGGGTTCGGCAATCATCCAAGAACATGTAGTGCATCAGCGAGGGCAGCCACGCACTGATGTAGCGGCGTCCACGATAGGCGTCCTCTCCGACGACAACGTGCCAGCCGCGATCGTAATCATCGGCATCGTAAAACGGGGCGATACGGTTTTCCTTGGCCCAATAGACCTCGAAATAGCCGAACGGTGCGTCCCCGAAGCAGCCGATCAGCGGCAGCATGTGCGGATCAGCCAGGATAGTAGACAGATACTTGCGATGCTTTTCGAGATCGCCGGCTTCGTCCCAGAAGGCGTCGACGCGAGGATCGTTCATCCAACGGTGCAGCAAATGAAGATCATCATTCAGATCCGCAACACGGAACGAGATGACCTCGGCGAGCCAGGGAATGAAGCGGGCATACACCATCCCCACCGGTTTTTGCGGACGTCGCGGATGCCGTTTGCCGTCCGTCATGACGTGCAGTTGCGGCATTGGCGGCCGCTCGGCATCGACCAGCCAGTTGTCACGACGCTGCATGACCAAATCCGGAAGCAGCACGAGGTTGCTTCCGGTCACGACAGCGAGGCCATGGTCCAGCAATTCGCGCGCAATCGGTTCCGGGACCGAATCCAGAAAAATCCGGTCGAGGCCCGGACGCCATCCGAACATTGCCTCTGCCGCCGCTGAAACCGCCCGCACCGCAAGTCGCGGATCGTCGGGAGCATCGAGCATCTTCAGATGATCCAGCTGCTCATCGAGACGCAGACGCATCATCGTGGCGCCACCAGCGACGACCTGCAGGTCCGCACCGTCTTGAAGGACTGTCGCGGCGGCGCGTGGCCCGACCGGAAACGCATGAGGATCTTTCGCGGAGCTCGACGCTTTGTTCATCCGGCACTCGTATTGACGTGATTGCTTTAAACAAGACGCGATCTTCGCTCACGCACGCGATGTAAATCACTCCCGTGCAGGATGACAAGGAATGCCAACGCACCCAGTTTAGATTCCTTACAAAACCAATGAATGACCGGGCCGGGACGTGGCATGCCTTGTTCAAGGCCAGCGCCGGTGGCGCCGAACTTAGATTCAAATTTTCCGAGAGAATAAAACAGGTCTAAAGAGGCGCACCGGTTGGAACGGATGACGGCTCCATGACGTTATGCGCCCTCGCCTCGCCAGCGACAATCTTGCCATGCCGGAGCCGCACAAGGTGGTCCGCCGCGCCAAAATAGCGGTCGTCATGAGAGATCACGATGATCGTCTTGCCCAGGCGCTTCAGGTCGGGCAGCAATTCGGTGTAGAAGATATGCCGGAACGCCGGATCCTGATCCGCCGCCCACTCATCGAACACCAGGACTGGCCGCTCCTCGAGCCAGGCATTCATCAGAGCTAGCCGCTTGCGCTGGCCGGTGGACAGATCCGTCGTCGTGAATACGCCATTTTCAACCGAAACCTTGTGGGCGACCTCCAACCGCTCAAGGTACCGTTCCGCGATATCGGGCACCATTCCCGCTCCCTGCAGAAGATCTCCAAACAGGTAGTAGTCGGAAAAGATTGTCGTGAAGAGCTGCCGGTAGTCATCGCGGGTTTCCGTTACGACCGACAGGCCATCGCGAAGCACCGCGCCGCTCTGCGGGGCATAAAGGCCCAGCAGCAGCTTGATGAGCGTGGTTTTTCCGCTGCCATTTTCGCCGACAATGAAAACGATGTCCCCCTGTCGGATATGCAGGTCAATCGGCCCAAGCACGAAAGGATTGCTGCCGGGCACGGTGCGGAAGGCGTACGACACCCCACGGAGTTCGATTGATTTGATCCTGGCCGATGCTTCCGGTGCGGTCGAAGGCGCAGCCAGCAAATCCTGTTCAGGCGTGGAAAACTGTTCCGAGAGTTCGGCGATGCGGCGCATCGCCACCTGTGCGCGGCCGAGCGCGGGCAGAATGCCTATCACCTGGTCGATAGGACCTCGCATATAGAGCAGCACCAGCACAAAACCGCTGGAGACCGAGGCCGGACTGTCCGGCCAAAGGAATGGCCGCAGGGTCAGCGCTACGCCGATCACCACGAAGAACAGCATCGTACCGAAGGCCCGTGCGGTGACGAAAAGATTGATCGACTTGATCTGCACCGTGCTGATCTGGTCGACGGTACGTTGTAACTTGTCGACGTACACGCGCTGCCGGCGGACGCGGTTCAGGCGCAATTCCTTGGCGCCCTCCGCGATCGCCCGGTAGTGCTTCTGCAACTCATCTTCCGAGTCGCGGGCGGCATTGAAGCCCCGAACCCCTCGCGTTCGCGCAAAGGCATGCGCCAGCGAACCCAGGATGATGACCAATCCGGTGATCAGAAACAGCGGCCACGACAATACCGCCAGGTAGACCATGCAGCCGAAAGTGATGACGACAGACACGAAGAAGGACGAGAAGAAGAACGCGAAATCGCTGATCGTGTCGACGTCCTGGGTGAGAACCGGGATCAGGCGATGGGTGCGGTAAACCTCGAGTTGGTCGATTGGAGCCGCCAGAATCTTGGCCGCGAGAGACTTCCGAAGCTCGGCAATGATCCGCTGTCCGACATAATTGGCGCTTATATCGGAACCGATCGAGCCGATCAGGATCAGCGAGCACAGGCCGGCGAAGGCAAAAAGCAGCGTCGCGACATCGCTCTGCGACGCATAGAGACCGCGATTGACGACCGCAAGCAACCCCGCGACGCTGGCGCCGCCGACAATACCGAGGACGACTCCGCCGAGCACGATCGGCCAATACGGCCGCAGGAGATGCAGTATCTGCGCGGTCAGGCCGCTTGGTGGGATCATCATGAGTGCCGCGCTGGATTAATGCTGGAGCGAACCTACACGGCCCGTGGTGGCACGGACAGCCGTGCCCGAGTGATGCGAATACATGATGGCAGCACCGCTATTCCAGTGCTTATTTTCCGGCCTTTTTCGATTGATTCTAATTTGTCATCGGTCACTCATTTAATAAAATGCGCGGGTAGTACTCCCTTTGCATCGCAGCCGAAGAGCGCGTAGGACATAGATCCGGCCGTCGTATCGGACCGCGATACCCGGAAAATCGAGCGCTCGCAGGCCAGCATCGGGCAGGCCCGACTGGAGCAGGCCCGACTGGAGAATAACTTTGGATTCGCTCGTTTCCGAAACCCGCATCCAGCTTGTCGATGCCGCCGGTCTCGCTGCCCGAATGATCGATCATTTGGCCGAGCATGACATCGCCTTCGAGGATAAGGGCGGCCTGATGGTGGCGAAACTGCCGTTTGGAACCAGCTCGCTCGCCGTCGAGGCCGAGACACTCAGGATACGCGTCGAGGCCAACGACAAGGGTCACCTCGAAATGCTGCGTTCGGTCGTAGCATCCCACGTCATCGAGTTCGCAGGCGATGAGGCACCGACGATCGTCTGGTCCGGCCATGAATCCGATGGCGGCACGTTGGCCAATTTCCGCGAGGTACGGCTCAAGGCGGCGATCGATCTCACGCCCCGCATGCGCCGGCTGACGTTCACCGGGGACGACATCGCACGTTTCCTGGATGACGATGACCTCCACGTCCGGCTGTATTTTCCACCGGAAGGCCTCGCCAAGCCTGAATGGCCGTGGCCTGCCGCGGACGGACGTATCATGTGGCCCCAACCGGACCGCAGGCCTCTCACCCGCTACTACACGATCCGTCGCATCGATCTGCAGACCCGCGAGATCGACATCGATTTTGTGGTTCACGACCATGCCGGACCTGGCTCCGCATTCGGGCTCAATGCGCAAGCCGGCGCCATTTGCGGCATGGCCGGTCCTCTCGGGCGAGGTATTCGTCCGGCGCGCTGGTTTATGCTGGCGGGCGACGAAACCGCCCTGCCCGCCATCGCGCGCATCCTCGAAACACTGCCGGCGACGGCAACGGGCGAGGTCTTTGTCGAAGTCGCCGAACAACTCGAGGAAGTTCCGCTGGTCGCGCCAGCCGGCATGTCGGTTCGTTGGCTGCATCGCGGCGACCGTCCGGCCGGGACAACGCAATTGCTGGTCGATGCCGTCAAGGCACTGCGATGGCCCGATCATCGCGAGGTCTTTGCATGGGTCGCCTGCGAAGCGCAGGCGCTGAAGGCGCTGCGAAACCATTTACGCGATGAGCGAAAGCTTTCCCGCGAGCAGCATCTTGCGGTCGCGTATTGGAGCCTGCGTCAGCCATGACGTCCCGGCGTCCGATACGTGGACCGGCCGGGCTGCGTTCTCCTTGCATCACATAGTTTCCACCGGGCGCTTCCATGCACGCAGTTCTGCCAACCGAAACCGCCCCGGCGACGCGCGACGCGGCCATGCCCTTGTTCGAACTGGACCAGGTCAGCTTCGCGGTGGCGGGCCGCGCATTGCTCGAACCGCTGACTCTGACCCTTCCCGCCCGCAGCGTCGTCGGCCTGATCGGACACAATGGTTCCGGCAAATCGACCTTGCTGAAGATGCTGGCGCGGCAGCAGCCAAATTCCTCCGGTACGATCCGCTTTGAAGGGCGTCCATTGCGGGAATGGAGCGATCGCGAATACGCGCGAAAGGTAGCGTACCTGCCCCAGCAGACCCCGCCTGCCGCCGGCATGCTGGTCAAGGAACTGGTCGCGCTGGGCCGTTATCCCTGGCATGGCGCGCTCGGCCGATTTGGCGAGACCGACCGCAACAAGGTCGCGGAAGCCATGGCGCTCACCCACATCGAGGCGTTTGCGGACCGGCTCGTCGACACACTGTCAGGCGGCGAGCGCCAGCGGGTCTGGATCGCCATGCTGGTGGCGCAGGACGCCGAGTGCCTGCTGCTCGACGAGCCGATTTCAGCGCTCGACATAGCCCATCAGATCGAGGTTCTGTCGCTGGTGCAGAAGCTTGCCCGCGAGCGCAACCTCGGAATTGTCGTCGTTCTCCACGACGTCAACATGGCGGCCCGCTTCTGCGACGAGATCATCGCGCTGCATTCCGGCAAGTTGATAACCCGGGGCACGCCTGACAAGATCATGACGCCGGCCGAACTCGAAACCATCTACGGCATCCCCATGGGGGTGATGCCGTCTCCGGATCAAAGCCACCTCATCAGCTTCGCGCGATGAAGGCCAGATCATCCGCCTTTCCACGCAGCAGATCACGCGCGCCGCGGGCGCAATAGCCACACCAGATAAGGACCAGCGAGCATCATCGCGAAGATGCCGGCCGGCATCTGGAACGGGAATATCACCATCCGCCCTGCCCAGTCCGCGAACACCATCAGGGTGGCGCCAATCAGCGCAGCCAGCGCCACCTGATGCAGCGCGCGTTGCGCCCCCATCATCCGCGCCATATGCGGCGCGATGAAGCCGACCAGGCTTAGGAGCCCGACCATCAGGGTCGCGGTCGCGGTCAACAGCGCGGTCAGCAGCATGATAATGATTCGGCTCCGCGCCATGGATACGCCCACCGAACGCGAGGCCGCCAGACCGAGCGGCAGGATATCGAGCCAGCGCGACAACATCGGCACCATCGCCAGCAGGATGATCGCGGCGACGGCCAGTATCGCAGCCTCGGTCGGACCGATCTGATAGAGCGATCCCGCCAGCAACGACAGAAGCATGCCGATGCGCGGATCACCGGTCGCAAGCACCATGGCCATGATCGCGCCGAACGCCGCGCTCATGGCGACGCCGGCCAGCAGCACACGCTCCGGACTGAATTCGGACCGCCGGCTGAACAGCAGAACCAGCCCGAGCACACTGAAAGCACCGATCGCGCCGGCGGCAATCTGCGCCGCGCGGGTGTGGGAAGGCATCGCGTACAGGAGAACGAGCACACCCATCGCAGCGCCGTAGCTGATCCCCATCACCTCTGGAGCCGCCATCGGATTTCCGGTCATGCGTTGCAGCAGCGTACCAGCTACCGCCAGCGTGGCCCCCGCAGCCAAGGCCGACACCACGCGTGGCCAGCGCCACGGCAGAAATTCCTGGATGCCGGCCAGACCGCTCCAACTCCAGCCTTCTGAACCGACCCCGACGGCAAGCGCGATCCAGACCACGAGCAACAACAAGACCAGGCCGTACAAGATCACCCGCCACGGATGATCAAGACGTGGTGGAACGGATGGCGTGAGGTTTCCCACCGGAGCGGCGGCCCGAAGCCGCGGCAGCAACAGCAGCAACATCGGCGCGCCGATCAGGGCCGTGGCGGCGCCAGCCGGCATTTCACGATAACCGGGCGGGATCAGCAGCACAAGTTCATCCGTCAGCCATAGCAGCAGCGCGCCGCAAAGCGGCGCCCAAATCAGCCGGTCGCGAAAACGGCGCGCGCCTGACAGCATAACGATGGCCGGCGCCGAAAGGCCCACGAAGCCCATTACGCCGACCACGCTTACAACTGACGCGCTGAGCGCGATGGCGATGCCCAGCGCGCAGACCCGCGCGCCGGTCAATCCGAGGCCGAGATTGCGCGCAGTCTCGTCATCGAAGCCAAGCAAGGTCAGCGGGCGCACCATCGCCGCGATCAGGGCGAAGGAAATGATGAAACGCGGCGCCAGGAACAGGACGTTGTTCCAGTCCTGCTGATTGAGGAAACCCGCGCCCCAGATGAACAGGCCGATTAAATATTCATGGTTGAGCAATATCAGGGCCTGGGTCGTCACCGCGCAATAATAAGCAACGATCAGCCCGGCAAGCACCAGCACGACCGGCGATAGCGCACGGCGCCAGGTGAGACCGAACACGCACAGAAACGCAGCGAACCCGCCCAGCAACGCAATCCATTCGCGGCCGAAGGTGAGCAGCGACGGCGCCCACAGGGTTGTCACGGACAGCGCGAGATAGGCTCCGTTCAGGACACCGAGGGTACTCGGTTCGGCCAGCGGATTGCGCAGCACCTGCTGACACACCGTTCCTGCCAGACCCAGCGCTGCGCCAGCCAGCAGCGCCACCGCTATGCGCGGAAAGACCGTGTAATGCACCAGCATCTGCTGCGGATCGTTGATTTCGGGACGCCACAGCACCGGCAACCAAGCGCCCGCCGGCAGAAACCCCGATAGATGCCGCCATGTCAGCGCAGCCGCTGCCGCAAACAGCAATCCGATCAGCACCGCCGGATGCATCGCGATCCCGGAGCGGGCGGGCAGCGCCTCAACCTTGCTCATTTTTTTCCTGCGGCAGACGTTCGGCGAGAAGGCGGGCGAAGCGCTCAGCCGCCGGCACGCCGCCATAGAAGAATTGATTTCCCAGCACCGTCAACCGACCCGACCGGAGGAACGGCAGGGTTCGCAACACCGGACTCGACGTGAGCAGAGCTTCGATGTCTGCGACCCGTGAACTCATCAGGATCAGCCGCGCGTCCGGAACCGCCGCGAGCACCTCAAGGCCGACGCTGGTATGTCCCCACGGACCGCTCTGCCCGGTCCAAGCGTTCTTCAATCCGAACTGGTTCAGCACCTCCTGATAGAGGCTGTTCGGACCGAACACCAGCGCACGGTTGCGCGCGATCTCGCTGACGAGATACAACGGTTTTCCGCCGCGATTGCGAAGCTGCTCACCATACCTTGTCATCGCCGCATCGAAACGCGCCAGATAGGCTTCGCATGCGGCCTGCATGCCGACCCGCTGTGCGAGCTCCATCGTCGAACTGCGCGCTGTTTCCAGAGGATGCCGGCCGGGTTTGAAAATCGTGAAGATCTCGACCGGTGCGATCAGCTTGAGCCGGGGTATTGCGGCAGTGATACTGGGATCGATGATGATGATATCGGGCGCGAAACTCTGCAGCAGCTCGAGATTTGGCTCCGAGCGCAGGCCGATTTCCTGAACGCTTGACGGGACAGCCGGCTCGACGACGAGCCTGCCGTAGCGCTCGATCTCCGGGACCACGAGCGGCACGACCCCGAGCGCCAGCAGCGTCTGCGCACAGGCCCAGCCGAGCGCCGCAACGCGCGGCGCGGCCTGTGATGTTGCAGCTTGCGTTGCGCAAAGCGGCCAGTTGCTGCCGAGCAGCACGCCCGCGCCAAGGCTCGCGCCGGCGGTGAGAACGGCGCGGCGTGACGGCCGGCGATCGGGGACATCTACAGACTTTTTGCTCATGGAAATTGGCTCAAAGAGCTCTTGCGGCCAAGGCCAGGGGACAGAAGACCATTATGACATACCTTCAACCGTCCTGTCCGTCCAAGCCCTGCCGCTGGGGGCGCGAAACGCGTTTGCCAAGGCCTGCCCGATCGCAGCCTGCGCCTGCAAGGCATCGGCGACGACATTCCCCATCCGCAGAAATTCATGGATCATGCCCGGATAGATCTGGAGATCGACGGAAACGCCAGCGGCGCGAAGCCGTGCCGCATAGTCGCGCCCCTCATCGACCAGCGGATCATACTCGGCAAGCACGAAAAGCGCCGGCGCCAGCCCAGAGAGATCATGCGCGGCCAGCGGCGCAAAGCGCCAATCGTCGCGGTCGGAATCGTCACGGAGATATTGCCGGAAGAACCAATCGACGGTGTCTCGCTCGAGCAGAAAGCCAGATCCATACCGGTTATAGGAATCCGAATCTTGCCGCGAGCTCAGGCCTGGGTAGGCGAGAACCTGCAGGACGGGCTGCGGCAAACTCGGCTCGCCCTTGGCTGCGATTGCAAGTGCTGCGGCAAGCGTTCCACCGGCGCTATCGCCGCCAACAGCAACGCGGCCCGCGTCCAGCCCGGCCGCCTCCCCCTCGCGACCGAGCCAGGCCAGCGCATCGACCGCATCCTCGAACGCCTTCGGGAATTTATGCTCCGGGGCAAGCCGATAGCCAATCGACAGCACCGCCGCACCGCTAGCGACGGCGAGGCCGCGGCACAAGGGTTGGTGCGAATCTAGACTTCCGACGACAAAGCCGCCGCCGTGCATGTAAAGCAGAACGGCCGTGGGATTTTTCGCGTCCGGCTCCCGCGGGGCGTAGAGCCGCGCGGCGATGGCATCCCCATCGCGCGTCGGCAGGGAGAGCTGGCGTTCGAACGCCAGCGCCGGAGGGTCGACGTCGAGCAACGGCGAAGAAGCGTCGAAATCCGCGCGTGCCTGTATGGCGGTCAGTTGCGGAAACGGAACGCGTGCACCGCTTTCGGTCCCAAGCTGGACCATCTCGAGGAGCGCTGCGATATCGGGATCAAGGCTCATGCGATCGTTCACTCCGCCGGTTCCGGCACCTGGTCCTGCGACGTTGTCGATGTCGCCTCCGGAGCCAGCAGCGCGCAGATCTCATCGAGAAAATCGGCATCCCTGAGGATCGTAAAATGGTCGTCCCCAACAATGCCGCGGTCAACGGCGTTCGGGAGCTGCGCCTCCAGCCGATCACGCTGCGCAAGACGGCCTGACGTCCACCAGCACAATGGCGCGGCCGCGAGACGGTGCGGCGGTGCTGCGTTTTGGGTCAGGGTTTTCAGATGCCGCCCGACAGCGAAGGCGCTGGACAGGTCGTCGACGCCGAGCAGTGTGTCGTCCGGCAATGGTCCCTGCACCGCTTCCAGTACCTGTGCGGCCAGACGCCGGACGTTTTCGGACGTCTCCGGCATGCCGGCGCGTTTCGCCGCTTCCACATGCGGACGGATGCGGCCCGATGCAGCGTTCGGAACAACGGCCGACAGTAATCCCGCGAGATCATCGGCCCAGTGGTCAACGGTATCCTGCCGATCCGATCCGCCGTGTGTCCGCAGCACGAAGCTGTCGACCAAGGCAAGACGAACCACACGCTCACCGCTTCGTTCGAGTTCGGCCGCAACGAGCGTGACGAGAAGTCCTCCCAGCGACCAACCGATCAGGCTGTACGGACCGCGGGGCTGCACCTGCCTGATCTCGCGCGCATAATCCGCCGCCATCGCCTCGAGCGACCGGTCGCTCCACGAACTGTCGACAAGCATCCGCGATTGCAGCCCGATCACCTGCCGGCGTCCCTGGAGGCGCCGCGCCAGCGGTCCATAATCGAAGACGGTGCCGAAACCGCCATGCACGCAGAACACCGGCTGCGTTCCAGAAACCGCAACGTTCAGTGGCAGCAACGCCGACGGCGCTGCTGCAGCGGCGGCGCTGGTATCAGCCAGCAGCGCATGGATCGTCGGTTTTTGCAGGAGATCGCGAAGCTTGATCTCGATGCCAAAACTCTTGTCCTGACGGAGCCGGGCAACGACCTTGAGACTAAGGATCGAGTTGCCGCCAAGTTCGAAGAAATTGTCGGTGACGCCGACTTGCGGCAGCTTGAGTATATCGGCCCACAGACGGGCCATCGCGGTTTCCACCGCCCCCTGCGGGGCAACGAAGCTTCGCGCCGCGGTGTCGGGCGCCGGCAGCGCGCGCCGGTCGATCTTTCCGCTCGACATGACCGGCAGGCGGTCCAGCACCATGATCCGTGCCGGCACCATGTAGACCGGCAATGTCCGCCTTAGGAATTCGGTCAATCTGTCGACCAGCGCTTCGGCAGGCGCTCCCGACGCGTCCTTTGCCGCCTTCGGCGCGACATAGGCAACGAGCTGGCTTCCGGCATCGCCCGGCAGCGCCACCACCGCCGCCTGCTCGATCTCCTCGTGACGAAGAAGCGAGGTCTGGATCTCGCCAAGCTCGATCCGGAAGCCGTTGATCTTGACCTGGTCGTCGCTGCGGCCGAGATACTCGATGGTGCCGTCCTCACACCATCGCGCCAGGTCGCCGGTGCGGTACAGGCGGGCGCCGGGCGCCGCTGCGAACGGGTCGGGCACGAAACGCTCGGCCGTCATGCCCGCTTTGCCGTGATAACCACGCGCCAGCCCAAGGCCTCCGAGATAGAGCTCTCCTGCGACGCCGGCGGGAATGATATTGAGCGAGCCATCGAGAATGTAGGCGCTGCGATCACCGACCGGCAGACCGATCGGCACGTAGGGCGTATCGCATTCGGCGTCGCCATCAACCTTCCAGACCAGCGGCGTGACCACGGTTTCGGTCGGACCGTAACCGTTGATCAGGATGCGCGGTTTCAGGACGCGCTTGACCTTGTCGAAACCCGCCTTCGGCATCGCCTCACCGCCGAAGGAATACAGTTTGACCGGGGGCGGGTTGGCCGCCTGCTCGACCCACTCCGCGACCTGCTGAAGGTAGGCGGGCGGCAGGCCGATATGGCTGACGCCATGGGCGTGCAAAGCTTCGACGGTTTGCTCCGGCGTCCACAACTCCGCGTCACGCATCAGGAGCCGCGCGCCGTGCGACAGCACCGTCAACCAGCGTTCGTGCGCGCCGTCGAAAGCCAGCGACAGGAAATGCAATTCGCACGAGTCCTCGTCGATCTCGTAGAGGCTTCCCGTGACGTGACAGTGCATCGCGAGCGGCCCGTGGGCAACCGCCACACCTTTTGGTGTTCCGGTCGAACCGGAGGTGTAGATCAGATAAGCGAGGTTTTCGGAGCTCAAATCCGATTGCGGCGCATGGTCCGGACCCGCACCGAAATCGAATGTGGAAAGAGAAATCCTTTCGACATCGTCCAGGTCCTCTTCGAGCTGCCCCGTCAGCAGGAACGAAATCCCGGCATCGCGCATGACAAACCTGCGGCGCTCGGGCGGGAGCTCCGGATCGAGCGGAACGTACGCGCCGCCCGCCTTGAGGACGGCGAGCAGCGCGACCATCGTGGCTTCGGTTCGTTCGACCACGACGCCGACGCGCTGCTCGGGCTTGAGCCCGCGGCCAATCAGGTGATGGGCAAGACGATTGGCTTTGGTGTCGAGCGCTCCGAACGAGAGCACCTTGCCGCCGATGGTAAGAGCGGTTCGTTCCGGGTGACGCCTCGCATGTGCGCTGATCGCCTCATGCACCAGCGGCAATGCGACGGCAGGCACCGCGTGGCGGTTGCAGTTGTCGGCAAGACCGGCATCGACCGTCGTGACCGGATCGATGCTGCCGAGCAGCACCGACGCGTCCCGCGTCAGCGCCGCCAGCAGATGCTCGAACTGCAGCCTGATCTGCTCGGCCTGCGCTGCCGTAAAATGGCTCGGCATATAGGTGTATTCGACCTGAAGCGTTTCCTCGACGAGCACCGACAGGTCCATCGGATAGTTCGTCACGTCGACATTCTTCAGGCCACCGAACTGCAGCGAGCCATCCCCCTTCTGCAGCATGCCGCGTTCAATCGGATAGTTCTCGAATACGATGATGCTGTCGAACATCGTCTGACCGCCGCGTCCGGCCCAGCTCTGAATGTCGTAGAGCGGCGTGTGCTCGAAATCCCTGATCGCGAGGTTACGATCCTGAAGCGCCCGTAACCATTCTCCGACCGTGCTTGCGTGCGACGGCGATTCGATCACGGGCAACGTGTTGATGAAGAGACCGAGCATCTGCTGCGATCCATCGAGGCCGGCCGGGCGACCGGCGACGGTGACGCCGAAAGTCACGGTCTGCTGACCCGTATAACGCTGCAGCAACAAGGCCCACACACCCTGGACAATGGTATTAAGCGTGATCCGCTCACGGCGAGCAAACGCCTTCAACTGCGCGGTCGCCGTCGCGCCGAGCCGCGTGTAACAGCGCGCGTGGCCGGAAGCCGGATGACGGCGAGAACCGAAGGCATCGGCGAGTTGCGTCGGCTCGTCAAAGGACTTGAGTTGTTCGCGCCAGGAGCCTTCGGCCGCTTGCGCGTCCTGCGCCACCAGCCACGCGATATAGTCGCGGTAACGCGTCGGGTTCGCCGCGGGCGACCCGCCGTAATAGCGCTCCAGCACCTCGCCGACAAAGCGCGCCGAGCTCCAGCCGTCCATCAGGATGTGATGATAGGTCCAGATCAAGCGATAGAAGTCGTCCTCGAGGCGCAGCAGCCGGACCCTTTGCAGGGGCGGCGCCGAGAGGTCAAATTCGGCAGCACGCTCGCCGGCCAGAGCCGCCGCAATGCGTTCGTCGGTAACGATTTGCCCGCGCCAGTCTTCCTGTTCGAACGGCGCGGCGGCGTCGCGATAGACGGCTTGCAGCGGCGATCCGGATAGCTCGCGCCACAGGAATCCGGTCCGAAGCATCGGATGACGCGCGGTCACCTCGCGCCATGCAGACCGGAAGCGTTCGGAGTCGAGCCCACGGATTTCAACACTGACCTGATTGACGTAAACGCCACCGCCGGCGTCGCGCAGGCTGTGGAACAGCATGCCCTGCTGCATCGGCGACAACGGGTAGATGTCCTCGATCCGGCTCCAGTCGAGACCGAGCTTTTCGAGCTGTTCGCTGGTCAGGCCCGAGAGTGAGCCCCGCACCGGCGCCGGCGCTTCCATTGGTGGCCGGACTTGCCGGGAGACCGCTGCAAGCGTTTCGATCGTTTGATGCTGAAAGCAGTCCCGCGGCTCAATCAAGACGCCTTCGCGGCGTGCGCGGCTGACCATTTGCAGGGAAATGATCGAGTCCCCGCCGAGCTCAAAGAAGTTGTCTGTCACACCGATGTTGGGTTGGCGCAGCAGATCGGCCCAGATCGCAGCCAGCGCCGCCTCGGTTGCCGTGCGCGGCGCGACATGCTCGGCAGTGGCAAGCTGATCCGGCGCCGGCAGCACCTTGCGGTCGATCTTGCCGTTCGGCGTCAGCGGCAGCCGGTCTAAGACCATGATGCGCGCGGGGACCATGTAGTCCGGCAGCACCGATGACAGCGCGGTCTTGATCGCTGAGCCATCCAGCGACGCCTCGCCGCTGACATAGGCCACCAACTGGCGGCCAGCGCCGACCTCGCGCGCCACCACAATGGCTGCGCGCACTGCGGCCTGTTCCATCAGCCGTGCCTCGATCTCGCCGAGCTCGATCCGGAAGCCGCGGATCTTCACCTGGTGATCCGAGCGGCCGATATATTCGATCACACCGTCGGATCGCCACCGCGCCACATCGCCGGTGCGGTACAGCCGTGCACCGGCAGGGCCGAACGGATCGGGAATAAAACGTTCCGCCGTCAGCGCGCCGCGCTGCCAGTAGCCCCGCGCAAGGCCCTCGCCGCCGATATAGAGTTCGCCGGCAACCCCGACCGGCGCAAGGTTGAGATCGCTGTCCAGGATGTGCAGCGTGGTGTTGCCGATCGGACCGCCCAGCAACGGACGGTCGTCCTGCGCGTCGAGGCGATGACGGGCCGACCACACGGTGGTCTCGGTCGGACCGTACAGATTCCAGACCTCACCGGCCTGTGCCACCAGCCGCCGCGAAAGATCCGGTGGCAGCGCCTCGCCGCCGCACAGCACGCGGCAGCTTGCCGGAAGTTGTGGCCTGTCGTGATCGAGCAGCATCCGCCAGGTCGACGGGGTCGCCTGAATCATCGTCACGCCTTGGGCTGTCACCAGCGCCTTCAGTTGACCCGGATCATGCGCGGCGGCACGATCCGCCAGCACCACGCGCGCGCCCAGCGTGAGCGGCAGCCACAGTTCCAGCACCGCAATGTCGAACGACAGCGAAGTCAGGCCGAGCACGCGGTCCTGTGGCGTCATTCCCGGCTGTTCCGCCATCGTCGCCAGGAAGTTCGTCACCGCGTCGTGGCGGACCATCACGCCCTTGGGCAGGCCGGTCGAGCCTGAGGTGTAGATCACATAGGCCAGGCTCTCGGGGTGGACAGCGACATCGAGATTGGCGGCATCAGCGCCCTCACCACCAGCCGCCTCGTCGAGCAGCCACGACTCGGCGCCGGTCTCCTTGAGCACCGGCGCAAACTGCTCCAGCAACGACGTCTGCGTCAGCACCAGTCCCGCGCCGCTGTCGCCCAGCATGTGCGAAAGCCGCTCCGGCGGGTAATCCGGATCGAGCGGCAGATACGTCCCGCCGGCCTTCAGCACCGCCAGCAACGCTACCATCATTGCGACGCCGCGCTCCAGCGCCAGACCGACCACCACGTCCGTCCCGACACCGTAACCCCGCAACCCCCGCGCCAGCCTGTTGGCCCGCTTGTTCAGCTCGCCATAGCTCAGCTCCTCATCGCCAAACACCAGCGCGATCGAAGCCGGGGACCGGCGAACCTGCTCTTCGAACTGCGCGACAATTCCCCGGCGTGGTCGATCACGACGGGTACTGTTCATGCGCCAAAGCAGCGCCTCATCAGCAGGATCGTTTGCCGCGATCATACCGACCGGTCGATCCGCATCGGCGCTCAACGCCTCCAGTAACCGCACGAAGGCGGCCTGCAGCCGCGCCACCTGGGCCTCATCAAAATGCTTGCGCTGATAGTTGAGCACCAGCCGCAGCCGCTCGTCGAGACCGACGCTCGCGAACAGCGGATAGTTGCTGGTCTCGGTGATCCTTGTCTCGCCGACACGGACGCGCTGGTTCTTCTCCTTCAGCGCGCTGTCGACCGGATAATTCTCGAACACCAGGATGCTGTCGAACAGCGGCCGTCCGGGTCGTCCCGCCAGGCGCTGGATTTCATAGAGCGGCGTCCAGCCGAATTCGCGCATGGTCAGATTGCGATCCTGCAGCTCGCGCAACCATGCGCCGACTTTCTGCTGCGGAGCGACGCTGTCGACGACCGGCAAGGTGTTGATGAACAGGCCCACCATGTCCTCGGAGCCTGCCAGTTCCGACGGCCGGCCCGACACGGTGACGCCGAAGCAGACCGTGCCCTGCCCGGTATGCTGGCGCAGCAATTGCGCCCATGCCGCCTGCACCAAAGTGTTCAGCGTCACGCGCTCGCGCGCCGCGAATTGCTGCAGCCGCCCGGTCAGCGCGACGTCCATTTCCAGCGCCAGCGCACCGTGACCCGTTGCTTCTCCGCTCGACCGCTCCGCCGAGCCATTCGAGAGGAAGCCCGCCTCGCCCCGCTCCGCCATCGCAGTCCGCCAGAAGATGGCTGCGGCGTCACGATCCCTGCTCTGCAGCCAGCCGATGTAATCCCGATAGCGGCGCTGCAAGGCAGGCAACCGGCCGTCGCCGCTATACTTCAACACTTCGGCGATCAGTCGCGCCGAACTCCATCCGTCGAGCAGGATGTGATGATGGGTCCAGATCAGCCAGTGACGGTCTTCGCCAAGACGGATCAGCCGGACCCGCTGCAACGGCGGCCGCGACAGGTCAAAGCCTTCGAGGCGTTCCTGGCACGAGACGTCCGTCAGGGCTGCATCCAGTGCGGATGGCTCCAGCACCGCAAGGCGCGCGCGCCAATCCTCCTCGATGAACGGCACCTCGGCGTGGCGATAGACCACCTGTTGCGCCGAACCCGACAGGTCACGCCAGACAAACCCGGTGCGCAGCACCGCATGGCGGTCGCTGACCGCCTGCCAGGCCAGACGAAGCTTGCCGGCATCAAGGCCGTGTATCTCGGCAGCGACCTGGTTGACATAAAGCCCGCTCTCGCCGTCGTGCATCGCATGGAACAGCATGCCCTGCTGCATCGGCGACAACGGATAGACATCCTCGATCTTGCGCCAGTCGAGCTCGAGCTGGTCGAGATCGGTCTGGCTGAGCCCGGACAACGCCACATCGGACGGCGTGATTCCGCAAACACCACTCGAGCAGTGATCGACCAGTTCCCGCAGCGCCGCGTTATACAACACGGCCAGCCGTTCGACCGTCTCGCGCCGATAGCGCTTGCTGCCGAAGCCGAATGACAGCCGCAACTGGCCCTCGCGCACCGTGCCGTTGACGCTGAGCCAGCGCCGCAGAGGGCTCGATGCACTCCGCGAGGAGCCCGCGCTTTCCGGCGCCATGGCGAACGCCTCTCCGGCGCCGCCGTCGATCTGGCCAAGATAATTGAACGTGATCTTCGGCTCGATCGCTCTCGACAGGGCCATGCGTTGCTCTTCCGAGCCGAGATAGCGCAACACGCCGTAGCCCAGCCCGCGGCCGGGAATGGCGCGAAGTTCTTCTTTCACGGTCTTGATCAACGACGACAGATCCTGCGAGCCGCCGGCCAGACGCACAGGAAACGCGGTCGTAAACCAGCCGACCGTGCGCGAGATATCGATATCGCCGAACAAATCCTCGCGGCCGTGACCTTCCAGCTCCACCAGGACATCGTCTTGACCGCTCCATTGCGAAACGGCGCGCGCAAGGCCGGCGAGGAGAAGGTCGTTTACTTGCGTGCGATAGGCGGAAGGCGCGTCCGTCAGCAGGCGTTGCGTCAGTTCAGCCTCGAACGACAGCGAGATTTCATCGGCGTCGGCGATGGTGTCGACACCGCCATGATCGTCGTCGCACGGAAAATCCGTAACTCCGCTGCGCTCCACCCAATAGGGCAGTTCTGCCGCGAGCTCGGACGACGCTGCGTAAGCATCGAGCCGGGCCCCCCACAGGGAATAGGCCTGGCTCTTCGGCGGAAGCGCAACCGCGTTGCCTTGCGTCAACTGGCTGTACGCCGCCGCGACGTCTTCCAGCAGCACCCGCCACGACACGCCGTCGACCACGAGATGATGAATCGCGATCAGCAAACGTTGGCTGCCGTCGGCAACATCGATCCCGACCGCACGCAGCAGCGGACCATTGGCCAGCGACAGGCTCGCCTGCGCCGACGATCCAAGAGCCGTGACGGCTTCGCTATCAACAGCGCTTCGGACCCACAACAACTCAGCCATGTCAGGCGCAGCGCGGTGCTCCGCGCGCCACACGCCGTCCCTCGCTTCGAAGCGAAGCCGCAACGCGTCGTGATGGGCCAGCACGGCCGCTATCGCGCGTCCCATGACCTGCCAATCAACCCGGTCTTTTGGCCGTAACAGCACCGCCTGGTTCCAGTGATCCCGTTCTCCAACATCCTCTGCAAAGAACCGCGTCTGGATCGGCAGCAACGGATGTGCGCCGACAATCAACCCTTGCTCGGCGCGCGTCTCGCTCTGCCGCTCGGTACGTGCCGCATACGCCAGGGCTTCCAGCGTCTGATGCTGGAACACATCGCGCGGTTCGATCAGGTAACCGGTGCGTCGGGCGCGGCTCACCATCTGCAGCGAGATGATCGAATCGCCGCCGAGTTCGAAGAAATTGTCGGATAGGCCCACAACAGGCCGGCCGAGCAGCTCGGCCCAGATCGCCGCGAGCGCCATTTCCGCCTGGGTACGCGGCGCCTGGTGCTCCGAGCCGGTGCCGATCGTATCCGGTTCCGGGAGCGCACGGCGGTCGACCTTGCCGTTCGGCGCCAGCGGCAGCCGATCCAGCGTCAGGATTCGCGATGGCACCATGTAGTCAGGCAACACGGACGACAGCGCCGCGCGCAAAACCGTCCCGTCAAGTTCGTCCGCCCCGCAAGCGTAGCCGAAGAGCTGACGCCCCAGTCCCACCTCGCGCGCAACCACCACCGCGGAACGTACGCCGGGCTGCTCCAGCAGCCGCGCTTCGATTTCTCCAAGCTCGATGCGGAAGCCGCGGATCTTGATCTGGTGGTCGGATCGCCCGACATACTCGACGGCACCGTCCGGGCGCCAGCGCGCCAGATCCCCTGTCCGGTACAGCCGCTCGCCGGGACCGCCGAACGGATCCGGGATGAATCGCTCCGCCGTCAACCCCTGGCGCTGCCAATAGCCGCGCGCCAGCCCGACGCCGCCGATGAACAGTTCGCCCGTCACCCCGGCCGAAACCAGATTCAGCCCGGCGTCAAGGATGCGAATGGCCGTGCCCGGAATCGGTCGTCCGATCGGCACGCGCACCGCGCCGTCGTCACTGCAATTCCAGAACGTCGCGTTGATCAGGGCCTCGGTCGGACCATAGCGGTTGTCGAAGCGAACCCTGGGGAAGGCCGCGAGCACGCGGGCCTTCAACTCCGCCGACAAGGCTTCACCGCCGGCAAACAGCCGCTTGAGTGTCACGCAGCGTTGCACCTCCGGCTCTGCGATAAAATGCTCGAGCATCGGCGGTACGAAATGCAGCGTGGTTACATCGTGGGCAACCACTGCGTCGATGAGAAGCCGCGGTTCGCGATGCGCACCCGGCGCGGCGATCGCAAGGCGAGCGCCAACGGTGAGCGGCCACAAGATTTCCCACACCGAGACGTCGAAGCTGAACGGCGTTTTCTGCAGCAGGGTTTCGTTGGCAACGAGGCGATACTCCGCCTGCATCCAGCCGAGCCGTGCGGCCAGCGCGCCATGCGAGCAGGCAACGCCCTTTGGCATGCCCGTCGATCCCGACGTGTACATCACATAGGCGAGACCGGCTGGATCAAGCGCAATGTCGAGATTGCCCTGCTCCGCTGCCCCGGCCTTATTCTCGGCGTCGATCGTCCATGCCTCCGCGGTCGCCTCGGCAATCACGGGCGCGAGGCGTTCAAGCAGCCGGCTTTGAGTCAGCACCAGCCTGGCGCCACTGTCCCGCAGCATATGCACCAGCCGGTCAACCGGATAATCCGGGTCGAGCGGCAGATAGGCTGCACCCGCCTTCAGCGCCGCGAGAACGCCGACGATCAGCTCGACGCTGCGCTCCAGCGCGACACCGACCAGTTGGTCGCGACCGATACCGCGGTCCCGCAATTGTCGCGCCAGACGATTGGCGCGAGCGTTCAACTCGCCATAGCTGACCAGTTGATCGCCGAACATCAATGCGATCGAGGACGGCAAAGCAGCCGCGCACGCCTCGATCCGGCTGACGATCCCGCCGCCAAAATCCAGACTCTTGTCCAGCTCGATTGCGCCTTCACCCCAGGCCAGCACTTGCCGGGCCTCATCGACATCGAGCCCGGTGAGTTCGCCAAGCGGTGCGGCGGCAACCGTCACGATCTGCGCGAGCAGGCGCGACAAACAGGCTTGCAAATATCTTATCTGGCCTTGGTCGAACCGGCCGCGGTCATACCGGAAACCGAGATTGATGCCGTCGGTCTTGGCGAATACCGCGACCGTAAGCGCGTAATTGGTGATCGAGACCTGCTCGACCCGACCGAAGCGGGAGCCGCTTTCATTCTCGCCGCGCAGGGCCTCATCGATCGGATAGTTCTCGAACACCAGGATGCTGTCGAACAGCGGCCGGCCGGATCGTCCCGCCAGACGCTGAATCTCGTAGAGCGGCATCCAGCCATGGTCGCGCAAGTCAATGTTGCGCTCCTGCAGGTCGCGAAGCCAAGAACCGATTTCGGCTTGCGGATGTGCCTGATCGACCACCGGCAGAGTGTTGATGAACAGGCCGACCATGTCTTCGGACCCGGCGATCTCCGCAGGCCTGCCCGACACGGTCGCTCCGAAACACACAACGCGCTGCCCGGTATGACGCCGCAACAGCTGCGCCCAGGCGCCCTGCAGGAGCGTGTTCAGCGTCACGCGCTCGCGCCTGGCAAACGCCTGCAATCCTGCGGTCAGATCAGCGGTGAGAAACAGTTCCAGCGAACCGTGGCCGGATGCGCCTGTGCTCGAAGGCCCTCCCAGCACATCCGCCAGGAAGGTCGGCTCGTCCAGCTCGGCCAAGGCGGTACGCCAGAACGCCGCCGACGCGTCACGATTTTGCCTTTGCAGCCAGCCGATATAGTCGCGATACCGTCCGCGCACCGCAGGCAATCGGCTGCCGCGTTCGTGCTGCAGTATCTCGGCCACCAGCCGCGCCGAGCTCCAGCCGTCGAGCAGAATGTGGTGATGCGTCCAAATCAGCCAGTGGCGGTCTTCCCCTAGTCTGATCAGCCGCACCCGCTGCAGGGGCGCATGCGATAGATCGAAACCCTTGATACGCTCGGTTTGCGACGCCTGTGCCAGCGCGGCCTCGAGTTCGCTGTGGTTCATGCTGGAGGCCTGCTCGCGCCAGTCTTCTTCGACGAACGGCAACCTCACATGACGACACACCACCTGCTGCGCCGCGCCCGACAGTTCGCGCCAGGCGAAGCCGGTCCGCAGCACCGCATGCCGGGCGCTTACTTCCTGCCAGGCCGCTCGCAACCTACCGGAATCGATGCCGCGGATTTCCAGGCCGACCTGGTTGACATAGTTTCCGCTTTCGCCATCGCGCAACGCATGGAACAGCATGCCCTGCTGCATCGGCGACAGCGGATAGATGTCCTCGATCTCTCGGCAATCGATCGTCGCACTGAGAATGTCGAGATCAACCTGGCTCAATCCCGAGAGTTCAACGTCAGACGGTGTGATTCCGCGGGCACCGCCGGTGCAATGGTCCACCAGCTCACGCAAGGCTGCCGCATACTGCTCTGCGAGGCGTTCCACCGTCGCGCGCTGGTAGCGCTTGCGACCGAAACTGAACGACAGCCGCAGCAGGCCATCCCGCACCTGGCCGTTGATGCTCAGCCAGCGGCCGAGAGGCGCGCTCGCACTGCGTGCGGCGCCGGCGCTCTCGGGCGCAACCTTGAACGAGGCTCCCTCACCCAGGCTCGCATCGAACTGGCCGAGGTAATTGAAAACGATACGCGGCTCGGGGATTGCGGAAAGCGCATGGCGCTGCTCTTCGGTGCCGAGATAGCGCAGAATACCATAGCCCAGCCCGCGCGCGGGGATCGCCCGCAGCTCTTCCTTAACGGCCTTGATCAGCGCAGCGTCGTCGTCCGAATCTCTTGGCAGGCGGACAGGGAACGCCGCGGTGAACCAGCCCACCGTGCGTGAAATCTCCGTACCCGGAAAGATGTCTTCCCGGCCATGGCCTTCGAGTTCGACAAGAACATCGTCAATCCCGCTCCAGCACGATACCGCGCGCGCCAACGCCGCCAGCAGCAGATCGTTGACCTGGGTGCGGTAGGCCGACGGCGCCTCCTTGAGTAGCCGCGTCGTCAGGCCCGCGTCGAATGTCAGCGAGATTTCCTCGCCCTCAGCAACGCGATCGACGTCGCCATGATCGTTGTCACAGGGCAGATCGGCGTTGGGCTTGCGTTCGATCCAATACGGCAGCTCGGCAGCCAGCTCGGCGCTGTCTGCGAGCGCTTTCAGGCGCGCAGCCCAGGACGAATAGGATTGGCTCTTTGGCGTTAACACAACCGAGGCCGCGCCCTGCGCCATCTGACCGTAAACCGATGCGACGTCTTCCAGCAGGACCCGCCACGACACGCCGTCGATGACGAGATGATGCACCGATATCAGGAGCCGCTGGCTGCCGTCGGCAAGGTCCATTCCGACCACGCGCAACAGCGGTCCTTGCAATGACAGGCTCGCCTGGGCCGCTGACGCCAGCGCCGTCACCTCGGCTACATCGCGTATGCCGCTCCGAATCCAGAATAGTTCCGAGGCTGGAGGCGCGGTATCATAGGCGGCCCGCCAGACATCGTCGATCTCTTCGAAGCGAAGGCGCAGCGCATCGTGATGGGCCACGATAGCGGCGACCGTGCGCTCCACGACCGCCCAATCCAGCCGCGACTGCGGCATCAGCAATACGGCTTGGTTCCAGTGATGACGTTCGCCGGCATCCTCGCCGAAGAACCGAGCTTGAATAGGCAACAGCGGTTGCTCGCTGCCCGCCAGATCCTTCTCGGGTTCGGTGGCCGGCATGGTCTGTTCCGTGCGCGCCGCCAACGCCAGTTCCTGCAATGTCTGGTGCCGGAAAACATCACGCGGCTCGATCAGCAGGCCGGCCTGCCGGGCGCGACCTACCATCTGCAGCGAGATGATCGAATCGCCGCCAAGTTCGAAGAAGTTGTCGTCGACGCCAATCAGGGGCTGGCCAAGGAGCTCCGCCCAGATCGCGGCAAGCGTCGTCTCCGTCGCGGTGCGCGGCGCGACGTGTGCGGCGGCGGCGTGCATTTCGGGGGCCGGCAAGGCCTCACGATCCACCTTGCCATGCGTGGTGAGCGGCAGACTTTCAAGTCTGATGATGCGAGCCGGCACCATGTAGTCCGGCAGCCCGTCCGAGAGTGCGCTGAGGATTGTCGTCTCGTCGGACGCGCCTTCACCACAGACATAACCGACCAGTTGCTGGCTTGCGCCGGCGTCGCGGGCAACAACGACGGCCGATTGCACGCCGGGCTGACGCATCAGCCACGCCTCGATTTCGCCGAGCTCAATCCGGAAACCGCGGATCTTGACCTGATGATCGGAGCGACCGAGATATTCGATCACGCCATCCGCGCGCCACCGCGCCAGATCGCCGGTGCGGTACAGCCGCATGCCCGGCGCGCCAAACGGATCGGGGATGAACCGCTCCGCCGTCAGCGCGCCGCGCCGCCAGTAGCCCCGCGCCAACCCTTCGCCGCCGATGAACAGTTCGCCGGTCACGCCGACCGGTACAATGTTCAGATCGGCATCGAGGACATAGGCCGACCGTCGGCCGACCGGGCGACCGATAGGCGCATAATTGCCCTCAATCTGTTCGCTGGCATCGACCTTCCAGACCAGCGGCGTTACGACGGTTTCCGTCGGGCCGTAACCATTGATCAACGTCCTCGGCTTGAGCGCGCGCTTGACCTTGTCGAAGCCAGCTTTCGGCATCGCCTCGCCGCCGAAGGAATAGAGCGAGACCGGCGGTGGATCGCCGCGCCACTCAGCAAATTCGGCGAGCTGCTGCAGGTAAGCCGGTGGAAAGCCGGCGTTGGTGACGCGCTGCGTGCGCATGACGTCGAGCGTCTGCTCGGCTGACCATAGATTCTCGTCTCGCATCACCAGCGTGGCGCCGCAGGTCAGCGCGGTCCAGAGCCGTTCATGCGCACCGTCGAACGTGAAGGACAGGAAATGCAGTTCGCGGGAATGCCGGTCCATATCGTAGAGCCCGGCGGTCACCTCGCAATGCATCGCGAACGGCCCATGCTCGACCGCGACACCTTTCGGCATTCCGGTCGAACCCGACGTGTAGATCACATAGGCGAGGCTTTGCGCTGCCACGGCGATCGCGGGATCGCGCTCCGGCTCCTGGTCAAGATCAGCAGCATCGAGCGGAATAACTTCGACCCCGGACCGTTGCGGGATAAGCGCGTCGCCCGCCACAACGGTCAGCACAAAACGCACGCCGGCGTCGCGCATGGTGGCGAGCTGCCGCTTGACCGGGTGGTCGGGATCGAGCGGCAGATAGGCGGCGCCCGTCTTCAGCACGGCCAGCAGCGCCACGACGAGAGATGGCGAACGTTGCGATGACAGGCCGACCAGGTCGGAACTGACGACACCCAAACGGATCAGGCGATGCGCAAGGCGGTTGGCGCGACGGTTGAGCTCCTCATACGAGATAACGTCATCGCCGAAGACGAGCGCCGGCGCATCGGGTGTTTGCGCGGCAAAGCCGGCTACCGTCTGATGCACGGGCATGAACGGCGTCGCCGAACCGGCGCCGGCTTCGTTCCAGTTCCGGACTTGAGTCAGTTCCTGCTCGGAAAGCAGCGCGATGTCGGCGATCGACTGTGACGAATCCTGAGCCATCGTCTCGAGGAGCGTGGTCCAATGCGCCGCAAGGCGTTCGATCGTCGCCGCTTCGAACAGAGCCGTCGCATAGGTGAAGATCGCCCGTATCTCTCCCGACGGTCCCTCCTCGCTGTCGAGCGCCAGATCGAACTTGACTGTGTCGACATGGGGCTCGGTTTTCTCGATCTGCAGGCCGGTCAAGCCGAGCAAATTGTCCGATGCCCGGCGACGCTGGTGATTGTAGAGCACCTGGAAGAGAGGATTTTGGCTCAGGCTGCGCTTCGGCTGCAGCACCTCCAACAGCCGTTCGAACGGAAGATCCTGGTTCTCCTGGGCTTCGATCGTGGCTGTATGGACGGTTGCGATGAAGTCGGCGATCGTCGCGCGTCCGTCGAGCTGCGTGCGCAGCACCTGGGTGTTGACGAACAGCCCAATCATCCCGCGCGTCTCGTCCCGGTGGCGATTGGCGACCGGCACGCCAACGCTGATGTCGGTTTGTCCAGTGTAACGATAGAGCAGCAGCTTGAAGCTCGCCAGCAGGACGGCGAACAGCGTCGTCTTTTGCGTACGCGCCAAAGCACGCAGGGCATCGGCGAGCGCCGGATCAAGCTCCATGCGAATTGCTGCCCCGGCGAGGTCGGGCTCCGCCGGCCGCGCCCGGTCGATGGGGAGCTGCAGCACCGCTGGATGCTTGAGACGCGTCGTCCAGTAGTCGATCTGCCGGTCGCCGTCGACCGCGCTCATCCAGAATCGTTGCCATTCGGCATAGTCGATATATTCAACATCGAGCTCCGGCAGCGCCGGCGCCCCGCCTCGCGCAACGGCCGCATACAGCTGCCAGAACTCGTCGACCAGCACCGCCATCGACCAGCCATCGGCGACGATATGGTGCAGGCTGACCACGACAAACCTGTCGTCTTCTTCCAGCGTCAGCACTACGACCCGCATGAGCGGGCCGGCCTCGAGATCGAAGGGTCGTGCGGCTTCCTCGCGCGCCAGCAGGCGAGCCTGCTGTTCGCGATCATGGCCATCCAGCTTGGCGTGCCTGATCTCGACCGGCTGCGGATCGAGCAGGATCTGCTCGGCTTCCCTGCCCTCCTGCCGAAACACCGTGCGAAGCGCGCCGTGCCTGGCAACCAGCCTGTCGAAGGCCTGCTGCATCGCATGCACATCGAGTTGGCCGCGCACGCGCACCGTGGCCGAGATATTGTAGGCGGTGCTATCAGGATCCATTCGCCAAAGGAACCAGAGGCGCGACTGCGCAAAGGAAAGCGGCGCGCGCGTCCGTTGCTGGCGCGCAATCGGCAGCATGGCGAGGTTAACGCCCTTGGCCGCCAGCTGCGTCAGGAACGCACGCTGCTTGTTCGCGTCGAGGCGCATCAATCGCCGTGAGATGTCGGCAAGCTGCTGCTTCTGCGTGGTGGCGGGATCACTCATCGGAAAATTCGACTTCCTTCAACATGTCGAGCATCGCGGCGAGGTCATCGCCGCGCTTGTCGACGTGAATCTCCGGGGCGAGGCCAGCCGCCATCGTCTCAACGGTCGTCATTTCAAACAGGCGGTTCAGCGGCAGATCATGGCCGAGATCGCGCTTGATGCGGCTGATGAGCTGGACGGCGGTAAGCGAATCCCCGCCGAGCTCGAAGAAGTTGTCGGTCACGCCTATATTGGGCTGGCGCAGCAGATCGGCCCAGATCGCAGCCAGCGCCGCCTCGGTTGGCGTGCGCGGCGCGACATGCTCGGCAGTCGCAAGCTGGTCCGGCGCCGGCAGCGCCTTGCGGTCGATCTTGCCGTTCGGCGTCAGCGGCAGCCGGTCCAGCACCACGATGCGCGCGGGGACCATGTAGTCCGGCAGCACCGATGACAGCGCGGTCTTGAGCGCTGAGCCATCCAGCGACGCCTCGCCGCTGACGTAGGCCACCAACTGGCGGCCAGCGCCGACCTCGCACGCCACCACAATGGCTGCGCGCACTGCGGCCTGTTCCATCAGCCGTGCCTCGATCTCGCCGAGCTCGATCCGGAAGCCGCGGATCTTCACCTGGTGATCCGAGCGGCCGATATATTCGATCACACCGTCGGATCGCCACCGCGCCACATCGCCGGTGCGGTACAGCCGTGCACCGGCAGGGCC
>NZ_JAFCMC010000041.1:0-66253 GCF_018130085.1 Bradyrhizobium sp. AUGA SZCCT0169
GCCGTGATCTCCCCGGAGACGAGTTCTTGGTTGACTCCGTCGCTGCCGTTCAGCTCTCGCCTACCCGACAGCTTGACGCCTGCAACGGGCGCCAGGACCACACGGTTTTGCCGTACGCTAAATCCACGCCGTCGTCAGACGTAAACCAGCGTCCACCGCAACCCGTCCAACGTCCGTGACGACGGCCGACGCCCTTCTGACCAGGACG
The DNA here is from genome assembly GCF_018130085.1 of Bradyrhizobium sp. AUGA SZCCT0169. NCBI lineage: Bacteria > Pseudomonadati > Pseudomonadota > Alphaproteobacteria > Hyphomicrobiales > Nitrobacteraceae > Bradyrhizobium > Bradyrhizobium sp. AUGA SZCCT0169. The sequence goes on from NZ_JAFCMC010000041.1 coordinate 209, forward strand.
GGATGGCGATAGATGCGCACTGATTTGGGTCGGCCGACAACAGAAATATTTTTGATTTACAGAAACTTTCTACTTGACACGATTTCTGAAACTCAGAACTTATTTGCCCGTCGGGTTGATTTGTCGCAGCCGGCACCCGAGATCGTGCTTGCGCGAGGAGCGACGCAGCTCACGCCGGCAGCCCCGCCTCGGCGCAATTGACGAGCCGCGCCGGCATGCCGACGGCGGTGCATCCGGCCGGCACGTCTTGCTCGATGAGCGCGCCGGCGCCGATCTTGGCGAAGTCGCCGATGCTGACATCGCCCAGGATCGTGGCGCCGGTGCTGAGCAGCACGCCGCGGCCGATCCGAGGCGCACGGCCCGGCAGCGCCTGCTTCCGGCCGATGGTGACGTTTTGCAGGATCGTCACCTCGTCGCCGATGACAGCGAAGGCACCGACGATGATGCCGGTCGCGTGATCGAGAAACACCGAGACGCCGATCGAGGCGGTGGGATGGATGCTGACCTGCAGGGAATCCGACGACAGGCTTTGCAGCAACAAGGCGAGATCGGTTCGCTCGTTACGCCAGGCCAGTTGGACACGCGCCAGGCCTGCAGCGCGACGTAGCCCTTGAAGTTGAGCAGCGGCGGCAGCAGCCCTTTGGTCGCAGGATCGTGAACGGCAATGCTTTGCAGATCGCGGCTTGCCGCATCGATCAGGTCGGGCGCGGCATGAAAGGCCTCACGGGCCACGCGTGCGAACAGCTCGCGGTCATCAGCGGTCTTGCCGAGCCGTTCGCCGATCTGATGGGCGAGCGCGCGACTGAAATCGGCATGATCGAGGATCGCTGATGACAGCGAAGCGCCGAACAGCGGATCGCTGGCGAGGACGCTTTCCGCCTCGCGGCGGAGGGATCGCCAGATCTGGTCGACTGGTAGAACCTGGTTCTGGATCATCGCCATCGCCTCAGTTGCGCCGGCTCGAAATATAGGTCGTCCAGGGGACTGCGCCATGGTCGGATAGTTTTGGCGGATGTAGTCGCTGATATCATCGAGGTTGCGGAGCGCCTCCTCGGTGTAGACGACCTTCATGCACGACGAAACTTATCAAACGCGGCCCTAACTTGCTCGTCCGTTGCAAAGCGTCCTTCGCCAGCATCCTTCAGGCCACGCTCAATCTCTGCGCGTTCCTCGGGAGTTGGCGCGATAGTCTTCCCCGGAAAATCCCGCGTCGATTTCCAGCGCAAGCTCGGCAAGCTTCACCTGGGCAGCCTCTGGCCAAGCCTCGACACGTCGCATTGCGTCCTGAAGTAATTCCGTGGTCATGAGGCGGAGTATGACATATCGGCCCTGTTTTTTTATAGTGGCATCTCTGCGAGATGGCCGCAACCAAACCCGGGCGACGCCGCGCCGGCGCATAGGGTAACCGCCGCTGAGCGCCTCAACGGCCAGATCAAGCGGCGGGCCGGCTGGTTGGCATACGCTGGACGCCATCGCGCCAGCGAGCGATCCCACCGCATTCATCCTGCAGCAGTTCGTTGCTATGGCCTGCGGGCCTACGCCACTGACTTTCGTCCGCGGGTTCGCGGCGGCGTGATCAGGGCTTCCGCAGGAATGTTCCACTCGTGATGCAGCTTCCAGGCCATCCGCATCGTGAGGGCACGCTTTCTGGTCAGGATGTCCGATGCGCGCTGCCGTGAGCCGAGCAGACGCCCGAGATCGGCTTGGGTATAGCCGCCCGTTTCCATGCGATAGCGGATCGCCTCAATCGTCCCGGGCGGGTCGATTGGCCAGCGCTTGCGTTCGTAGTCCTCGACGATCAGCGCGAGAAGATCGAAGCGATCCGCCTCCGGCGTGCCCGGCTTCGGTTCGTTTTCGAAGTACCGCTCGATTTCTTCGAGCGCCTCGTCGTATTCGGTTTCGGTACGAATCGGACGGATCATTTTCTTCGCCAAGACACGGTCTCCGGATCGATACGATCATATTCAGCATGGGTACCGATGAACTTCACGAGGACGCGTCCGAACGCAAAGGAAACGTGAACGATCAACCGGTATTTGTTGCCGCCGAGATCGAAGATGACCCGGTTGTCGCCCACGAAATCGACGGTAGCTCCGAACTGCCGCTTTATCTCGGCCGGCCCCTTCAATCGTGCCTTGGCGACAATCGCGAACCACGCTCGAATCGGGCCCTCCGCATGCGGGTAACGCGCCCAGAATTCCCTCAGCGTCCGACGGGCGATCACCTGCATCGCCAAGTCATATCATGTCACCAATTTGGTGACAACTCGCCCCGGTACCGGGGCGAAGGCGGCTGCAGACGCCGCGTATCCGCATAAAGCAAACCGCCCGTCTGTGCTGATCACAAACGGGCGGCTCGTTAGCCTTCAGGCGCTATGGGGGCACATCGCCCGAGGCGTCAGCTCACGACTTGAAGTTCAGCTTTGCGGCTGATCGTTCGGCGGGGTCGGACGCGGCTTGTGCTGCGCCATGAACTGGTCGAACTCTTCCTTGTCCTTGGCGTGACGCAGGCGATCGAGGAAGTCGCGGAATTCGACCTGCTCTTCCTCGAGGCGCCGCAGCGTTTCGGTGCGGTATTCGTCGAAGGCGCGGTTACCGCTCGAGGGCGGGCCGAAACCGCCGAAGCCGAAACCACGGCGCTCCATGCGGCCGCGCATCCGGTCCATCTTGTACTGCATCCGCTCCATCTTGTTCTGCCAGCGATCCTGGTGACTCCAGCAACCCATTTTTCTGCTCCCGAGTGTGAAAAAGAGAAGGGCAAGCCCGATCGGCCACCAGATGATGAAGCCGAGGATGGTTACGGCGATCCAGCCAGGATGCCAGGGGCTATCCAGCATATGCGGGGGCCGACTGGTTTCTTCAGCGGGGCCGCGCCATCGATTGACATCTGCGGTGTAGGCCATTTCCCTCTCCATGACGGCGATCACGCCGTTGTGAATGTAAATAACATTTACATACCTAAACCATCCACGTTTTTTGTCAAGCGGGCGGCAAGCGGCCGCCGGTAAATTATTTTGGAGAGCCCCAGGGGCCGGCCGGCGGAACCGGCGGCGGGCCGGACGGCTTCTCGCTCGCCGGGTCTTTCGCTGCAGCCCTGCGATCGGTCGGGAAGCCGAGCCCGCGCAGATAAATCAGCACTTCGGCTTCCAGGAGATCCTCGGCCGACATCGGCAGCTTGCGGCGCGCCGCATCGCCCCGCGCAAACAGCGACGCCACGCCGTGCGACATCGACCAGATGTGCAGCGCCATCATCATCGCGGGCGGCCGCGGCATGCCCGGCGGCACCAGCGCGGCGAGACGCTCGGCTGCAGCCCTGATCACGGCGAAGGCGCGTTCGCTCGCCGCCTGCAGTGTCGGACTAAGATCGACCGGAAGGCCGGATTCGAACATCGCCGAGTAGAACGCCGGCTCATTGCGCGCGAATGCCAGATAGGCTTTGCCCAGCCGCTCGAACGCCGTGACGGTGTCGGGGCGACCGTCGTCCCAGGCTTGCAGCAAGAGCGCCTCGAACTGCTCGAAGCCGCGCTGCGCGATCGAGGACAGCAATTCGTCGCGATCGCGAAAATGCCGGTAGGGCGCCGCCGGGCTGACGCCGGCCATCCGCGCGGCGTCGGCAAAAGTGAAACCGGCCGCGCCCTTTTCGGCGATCAGGCCAAGCGCCGCCTGCAGCAACGCTTCTTTCAGATTGCCGTGATGATAGCCGCGCTCGGGGCGGCGGGGTTCTTTGCGCCAACTCATGTGAAAGGCTTTTACATGAGTTGGCTATAAAGGTCACTTATTTTGGGCGTTCAGGAAGGTTAACGGGCGGAAATGCGTGGCTCCACAAGCGGCGCAAGCCGAGGGTTCCAGCGCCTCACCGCGCCTTGTGCGCATTTCCCTTCTGCAACTCTTCGAAGCCTTTGGCTGCCTGCTGCACTTCCTCCGAGAAATCGGACATCTCCTGCACCTGGCGGATTTCGATGATCTCGTTCTCGGAAGCCGGGCACTTCTTGGCCCAGGCGATCGCCTCCTCGCGCGATGCGACGTCGATCATCCAGTAGCCGCCAAGCATTTCCTTGGCCTCGGTGAAGGGACCGTCGGTGACGATGGGCTTGCCGGATGCAAACGACACCCGCGCGCCCATCGACGGCGGGTGCAACCCGTCGAGCGCGATCAGGACTCCGGCTTCACTCAGCGCCTCATTGTATTTCATCATCGCCGTGACGCGCTCGGGATCGAGCTGCACATCCGGCGCCGCGGTCTCATAACCCAGGGGGATCATCAGCATCATGAATCGCATGGTGGGGTCTCCTGTTTTGGAAGCTGTCATTCCGGGGCGCGCGAAGCGCGAACTCCGATGTGCAATTGCACATCGGAGAATCTCGAGATTCCGGGTTCAGCCCTGCGGGCTGCCCCGGAATGACTTCGTCATTTCTTCCCCGCCTGCGCGCGCAGGCGATCTTCCTGCTCGCGCAGTTCGGGGGTGAAGGCCTCGCCAAAATCCTCGGCCGCGAACACCTGGCGAATTTCGATCTCGGCGCTGCCGTCGAACGGCGCGCGCTTCATCCACGCGATCGCCTCGTCGAGCGATTTGGCGTTGATCAGCCAGAAGCCGGCGACGAGATCGCTGGTCAGGGGGAACGGCCCTTTGACGGCACTGCCCTCTCCGCCCTGATATTTGACCCGTGCGCCCTTGGAAGACGGATGCAGGCCCTCGCCCGCCTCCATCATGCCGGCCTTGACCAGCTCCTCGTTGAACTTGCCCATGGCGGTCAGCATCTCCGTGCTCGGCATCACGCCGGCTTCGGTATCCTTGCTGGCCTTCACAATCACCATGAATCGCATCGTTTCGCTCCGTTTGTCTGTCTGGCCGGTCGGCCGGTACCATCGCTCGTCAACATGACGAACCGGGCTTTGCGGCACCGACATGTCGGTGAAAATTATTTTGGAGGCTTGCCCCGGGCGCTGCGCAGCAAGCCGCTTCGCTTGGTGCGCTGCCGACCCGGGGTCCATCCATCGCGTTGAGGGAATGGACCCCGGATCAGCGAAGCAGCGTTACACGCTGCATCGCGTCCGGGGAACGTCGCGGGGGCGCACGCTCAATCGCCGATCGCCTGTCCGGCGCCTCTAGCCCTGCTGCTTAACAAAAACACCGTTCTGATATGTCGCACCGAAATAGACGTCGATGCGACTGATCCTGTCGCCCGCAAAAGCGAAGGACTCCGTATTGCGGAAACTCTTGCCTTCCTTGGCGACGCATCGATAGGTCACAAACGCCGCCTCGCCCTCGACCATGATCCGCTCGAGATCCTGTCGTTCGATCCAGTCGCTGTTCTGCCAGCACCGCTCGAAATAGGTCGCCTTGTCGATTTCGTCGTCATAGGGGCTAGTGAAACGGAAATCGTCGGTGAAGGCGGCCTCGACCGCTGCGCGGTCGTTCGCCAAATAGGCGGCGAACAGCTTGCGGATGATCCCGGTCTTGCTTGCGGCGCTCATTCAGCGCTCCTTCGGCACCATGTTGAAATAGGGCTCAGCCTCCTTCAGCACCCGTGCGAATGACGGCCGCGCTTTCAGGCGTTCGAGATAGGCGGCAAGGTTTGTCTCGCCGTCGCCGAACGGCAACGCCATGCTGCCGTAGAACAGCGACGGCGCCGCGGCGCAGTCGGCGAGGCCAAAATCTTCGCCCATCGCCCAGGCTCCGCCGGCCATCTGCCGTTCGATCATCGCGTATGATGTGCGCAGCTGCGTGCGCGCCTCCTCGACGCCGTGGGGGTCCTTCCTCCCTTCAGGGCGAAGCCGGTCGAGCATGATCTTCTGCATCGGCAGATGCACATAGAGATCGAAGAAGCGGTCGCGCAGCCGGGTCTGCAGGGCCCTGTCAGCGTCAGCCGGAATCAAACGCGTACGTCCGGGATAATGGCGATCGAGATATTCGATCACGATGCTCGATTCCGGGACGATCTCGCCCCTGGCATCGTCCTGCAGCACCGGAAATTTTCCGATTCCCCATAGTTGCAGCAGTGCGGCGCGTTCGGCCGGATTGCCGAGATCGACCAGCTTCGGCGTGAACGGGACGCCGTTCTCATAGAGCGCAATCAGCGCCTTCCAACAGAACGACGCCAGCGGGTGATAATGCAAAGTCAGCGACATCTAGGCTCCGGATGTTGAGGCACGCCAGCAAGACGAACCAGGTTTTGGCCAACCGACATTTGAGGCGAATTATTTCGAAGCTGCCGGCGCGTAGCGCAGGATCACGATCCCGGTCGACAACGCCCGGCTGTCCAGCAGCTTCAGCTTGGTCCGCGCGCCCTGCTTGAACAACGGCGTTCCGCCGCCAAGGATGATCGGGGTCAGCGCGATGCGGAATTCGTCGATCACGCCGTGCGGGATCAAATGCGACGCCAGATCGGCGCTGCCGAACAGAAAGATATCCTTCGTCGCATCGCGCTTCAATTTGGTGACGGTATCAGCCGCATCGTCTGCAAACATCCGCGTGTTGTTCCAGGCGGATTGTTTCAGCGTGCGCGAGAACACGTATTTCGGCGCCGCATTCATGAAGTCGGCGACCTCGCCGGTCGCCTTCGGCCAATGGTTCGCCATCAGCTCATAGGTGACGCGGCCGAACAGCAATCCGCCGGCGGCGTTGAGCTGCTCGATCGACAATCGCTCCAGTTCTTCGCCCCAGACGTCTTCATGCCAGGAGATGTCCCGGTTCGGCCCTTCGACGAAGCCGTCCAGCGTCATCAGGTTCCACATGATCAGCTTTGCCATCTCTGCGCTCCCTTAACTGATTGCGATTTGCAACTGGTTGCAGTCTGAGGCAACCGGTGCAATATTGCAAGCAGTTTTTCGGGGACGAATTCCATGACCGACGATCAACGCTCCGGCTGCCCGATCAACCTCACGCTGGAAGTGGTCGGCGACAAATGGAGCCTGCTCATCATCCGCGACATGATGTTCGGCAACCGGCGGCATTTTCGCGAGCTATTGACCAAGTCGGAGGAAGGCATCTCCTCCAACATCCTCGCCGACCGGCTGAAGACGTTGCTCGATGCCGACATCATCACCCGCGAGGACGATCCCAGCCACAAGCAGAAGGGAATCTATTCGCTGACCGAACAGGGCATCGAATTGCTGCCGGTCCTCGCGCAGATGGCGGCCTGGGGTTACCAATATCTCCCGGTCTCCGAAGAACTCGGCATCCGCGCCAGGCTGCTCAGCGAGGGCGGACCCAAAATGTGGTCAGAGTTCATGGACGAGTTGCGCGAGACACATCTCGGCATTGCCCGGCGCAAGAAGGGACCGACGGTCGGTGAGCGGCTCCAGGCGGCGTATGAGAGTGTCGTGAACCGGACATAATGTTCAAAAATCTGAAGAATGCGCTCCGTATGAATACGTAGGCCAGCAGGCCACGTCAGAGGCATTCACTCTGCACATCAACGTGCACACGCGAAAAATTATCGCGATGAATGAAGGGCGCACAGGAAGTTCACACCGAGCAGCGCATCGCACCAATTTCATCAGGCAAAACATTGGCGCGCGAGATGGTTTACCGTTGATAAACGGGTATCTGCAACTTTTCCCGGTGAATTATCAGCCATCCATTTTTTAAACTGCGCGGAGCCTCACGTGTTCAATTTGCAAAAGAAAGCAAACACCCAAAGCGCGCGCTTGCCCAAGCCGCTGCCATCAACAAGTCGCAGGCCGTGATCGAGTTCAAGCTCGACGGCACCATCGTCACGGCGAACCCGAATTTTCTCGGCGCCGTGGGCTACACGCTGGCCGAAATCCAGGGCAAGCATCACGGCATGTTCGTCGATCCGGCCGAGCGCGAGAGCGCGGCCTATCGCGAATTCTGGGCGCGGCTGAACCGGGGCGAATACCAGGCCGCGCAATACAAGCGGTTCGGCAAGGGCGGCCGCGAGATCTGGATCCAGGCGTCCTACAATCCGATCCTCGATAGTGGCGGCAAACCGGTCGGGGTCATCAAGTTCGCGACCGACATCACGGCGCAAAAGATCCACAGCATGGAGGACGCCGGCAAGATCGCCGCGATCAGCCGGGCCCAGGCCGTGATCGAATTCAACATGGACGGCATCATCGTCACCGCCAACGAGAATTTCCTCGGCGCGGTCGGTTACGCGCTCGATGAGATCCAGGGCAAGCACCACAGCATGTTCGTGATCCCGGAAGACCGCGACAGCGCGGCCTATCGCGAGTTCTGGGCGCGGCTGAACCGCGGTCAGTACGAAGCCGCCGAATACAAACGGCTCGGCAAGGGCGGCAAGGAAATCTGGATCCTCGCCAGCTACAATCCGATCCTCAACGAGACCGGCAAGCCGTTCAAGGTGGTCAAGTTCGCCACCGACGTCACCGCGCAAAAGCTGAAAGCCGCCGACAATGACGGCCAGATCGCAGCGATCGTCAAATCGCAGGCCGTGATCGAATTCAACATGGACGGCACCATCCGCACCGCCAATCCGAATTTCTGCGCCGCGCTCGGCTATTCGCTGCCGGAAATCCAGGGCAAGCATCACGGCATGTTCGTCGAGCCGAACGAGCGCAATGCGCCGGCGTATCGCGAATTCTGGGAAAGCCTCAATCGCGGCCAGTACCAGGCGGCGGAATACAAGCGGATCGCCAAGGGCGGCCGCGAGATCTGGATCCAGGCGTCCTACAATCCGATCCTCGACCTCAACGGCAAGCCGTTCAAGGTGGTGAAATACGCGACCGACATCACCGCCCAGGCGATCGCGCGCAAGAAGGCCGAAAACGCCCGCGGCCTGATCGAGTCCGTGGCGGCGGGCAGCGAGGAGATGAGCGCCTCGATCCGCGAAATTTCCGAGACCATGACCAAGTCCAAGGCGAATGCCGCGAATGCGACCGCCCGGGTCGACGCCGCGGACGCGCAAGCTGTGAAGCTCAGCGCCGCTTCGCAGGCCATGAGCGGGATCGTCGAGCTGATCGGCAACATCACCGGACAGATCAATCTTCTGGCGCTGAATGCCACCATCGAATCGGCCCGTGCCGGCGAAGCGGGCCGCGGCTTTGCCGTGGTGGCCTCCGAGGTCAAGAACCTTGCCAATCAGGCCAAGCACGCCACCGACACGATCTCGAAGGAGATCGAACAGCTCAACGGCGTCGCCAGCGAAGTCGTGGGCTCGCTCACGGCCATCAAGGAGGCGATCGCCAGCGTCAACGAGTTCATCGCTTCCACGGCGGCTGCCGTGGAAGAACAGAGCGCCGTCACATCGGACATGTCGTCCAACATGCAGCGCGCCTCCGCGGAATTGGCCTGATACGGGACCGCCAGCCCCTCGTATCGGTTCAATCAGCCTTCGGGAGCCATCCCGAAGGCGAGCTTGACCGGCACCGCAGGCGCAGAAGCGCAGCGGTGCCGGATTTTTTTGGGCATCGGCGGACGCTCAGACCGCTTCCCACCGCCGCGTCACTTCCGTCGCGCCCTCCACCGTGGCCTCGAAGATTGGCGACGCCAGCACGGCGTGGATGTGCAGCGTGGTAGTGCCGGAATTGCGGAAGCCGTGCAGTTGCCCGGCCGGCACGATCAGGGATTGCCCCGACGTGACGATGCTGCGTTCCGCGCCGAGCCACATCTCGGCCTCGCCCTCGCGCACGGTGAGCACCTCCTCTACGGGATGCGAATGCGTCGGGGCGCCGGCGCCGGGCGCTATCCATTGCTCGAAGATGCATAAATGCCTGGCGCCGTTGCGCGCCGAAACCAGCATGCGGGTTTCCACACCCAGCCGCCATTGCTCCGGTGGCATATCCCTGACGTCGACCACCATCATTGCCGGACCCTCTCGGTTGCCGTGACCTCGCGTGGTTTGAGAACGTGCGCCGGATGCGGCGCAGAATGCAAGCGCGGGCTGCCGGCAGGTTCGAGACACAATGAACGGCGTGGGGTATAGAGCCAAAGAATCAATCACCAGCGGACCTCCTCCATGTCCTCTTCCCTATCAAAAGTCGCACTCGTCACCGGCGCCGCGCGCGGCATCGGGCTTGCGACCGCAAAACGCTTTCTCGCCGATGGCTGGCGCGTGGCGCTGCTCGACATCGAGGGCGAATTGCTGCGTGGCGCGGTCGCCGCGCTGGCCGATCCCGACAATACGCTGGCGCTGCATTGCGACGTCAGCGATGCCGGCGCGGTGGCCTCGGCGATGACAAGTGTGATCGGGCGCTTTGGCCGGCTCGATGCGCTGGTGAACAACGCCGGCGTCGCGGTGTTCGCACCCCTGCTCGAGACATCGGACGAGGACTGGAACCGGATTCTCGCGGTCAATCTCACCGGGCCATTTATCTGCACCAAGGCCGCCGCGCCCCTGATGCGCGAACATGGCGGCGGCGCGGTGGTGAACATCACGTCGATTTCGGCGGTGCGCGCCTCGACGCTGCGTTCGGCCTACGGCACCAGCAAAGCGGGGCTTGCGCATTTGACAAAGCAGCTCGCGGTCGAACTGGCCTCGCTCGGCATCCGCGTCAACGCCGTCGCGCCCGGCCCGGTCGAGACCGCGATGGCGAAGGCGGTCCACACCCCGGAAATCCGCGCCGATTACCACGACGCCATTCCGCTCAATCGTTATGGCCTCGAAGAAGAACTGGCGGAAGCGGTGTTCTTCCTCTGCAGCGACCGCTCCAGCTACATCACCGGGCAGGTGCTGGCCGTCGACGGTGGCTTTGACGCCGCCGGCATCGGCTTGCCGACGCTGCGCGGGGAACGAAGGAATGGCTGACGCTATTCCCACCAGCGCTGGTTGACTGACCCGACGCGCCAGCCGGCATCGAGGCGATCGATCCTTGTCAGCGACAGCGGATCGATCACGAAGCGCAGCGCGTTGTCGGGCGCAAGATCCAGCGCGATGGCGAGCACCGCGCGGATGGTGCCGGAATGCACGACCAGCACCGCCTCGCCCGCGGGCAGACGCGAAAGTCCGTCCCGCGCGCGATCGATCTGATCGACAAAGCTTTCGCCGCCCGGCGGCCGGTTGCTGGCGGGCGACTTCCAGAACGCCTGATAGGCATCACCGAGTTCGGTGGTGAGATCATTGTGCCGCCGCCCGGTCCACGCGCCAAAATCCTGTTCGCGGAAGGCTGCCTCCTCGACCGGATCGAGTCCGAGCGTGAGTGCGGTCTGCCGCGTTCGCCGCGCCGGGCTGCAGACCGCATGGGCGCCCGGCGGCAATCTTGTTTTGAGCGCCGCAAAGGCCGCAGCGTCACTGACATCGGCCGGCGCATCCGGGCCGTGAATCACGCCGCGCGGTCCGTCGACCGGCGCGTGCCGGATCAGCCAGAGATGCGTTTCGCCGCTCATGCGAGCCGCGCCGCCAGCAGCACGAGGATGGCGGTTTCCGCCACCTGCTCGGCGCCACCCAGCACATCGCCGGTCTGGCCGCCGATCTGCCGCTGCGCCAGCCACGCCATGCCGAAACCGCTCAAGCCGGCCAGCAGCGCCGCGAACAGCGCGTTGCTCCAGGACAGCGACAGCAGCGCGACGATCACCGCCAGCACGACGGCGATCGTCGCCGTCGCCGCATCGGGCTGGCCGGCGTTGCGGGCGAGGCCGTCGTTGCGCGCATAGGGCAGCTTCACCGACATCCAGGGCAGGATGCCCCGGCCAAGCGCGTGCGCGGCGATCAGGCATGGCACGACATAGCCGTCCGGAACCGCCGCCAGCGCGGAAAGCTTGGCGGCAAAGCTGACCAGCAGGATCAGCGCGCCGTAAGTGCCGAGCCGGCTGTCGCGCATGATCTCGAGTTTGGCGGCGCGGTCGCGGCCGCCGCCGAAACCGTCGGCGACGTCGGCGAGGCCATCCTCATGCAGCGCGCCGGTCAGGATCGCGCCGGCGCCGAGCGCCAGCGCGGCGGCGGCGAGATCAGGCACACCGACGGACCGCAGGCCGAGACAGACCAGTCCCACCACCGCGCCGATCAAGGCGCCGACGACCGGAAACATCCGGTGCGCGCGCACGAAATTGGCCGGCATCGGGCCTTGCGGATGCGGCATCGGCAGTCGCGTCAGGAACGCGACGGCCGTTCTTAAATCGTCGAGCCATTCATTCATGGTGTAACCTGAAAAATCGTCTTAACCTGCGGCCCGTCCGACTCGTGCATGATCGCGCGCAATCATGCACATAGGGAATCGCATGCAGTTCGACAGTCTAGACGAAATCCGCGCTTTCTGTCGCGACTTGCCCAAAGGCGACGTGCGGTTCGCGGAAGCCGCCGTGCGCCGTCAGCAGAACCTGACCAAGCCGCCGGGAAGCCTCGGCCGGCTCGAAGAGCTTGCGATCTGGCTGGCGCAATGGCAGGGCCGCGAATCGCCGCGGCTGGATCGCGTCACGATAACCGTGTTCGCCGGCAATCACGGCGTCGCCGCGCGCGGCGTCTCGGCCTATCCGCCTGAAGTCACCGCGCAGATGGTGGCGAATTTTGCCGCCGGGGGTGCCGCCATCAATCAGATCGCCAGGCTGGCCGGCGCCGATCTGCGCGTGGTGCCGATCGAGCTCGATCGGCCGACCCGCGACTTCACCATGGCCGCCGCGATGGATGCCGATGATTTCCTGAACGCGGTCGAGATCGGCTACCGCGCCGTGCCTGAAGATTGCGACCTGCTGGCGGTCGGCGAGATGGGCATCGCGAACACCACGTCTGCGGCGATGCTGTGCGCGGCGTTGATCGGCGGCCGCGCGGCGCGCTGGGCCGGCCGCGGCACCGGCGTCGATGATGAAGGGCTGGCGCGCAAGCGCGCGGCGATCGATGCGGCGCTGGACTATCACCGCGGCATTCTCCTGGATCCGCTGGCCGTGGCGGCGGCGCTCGGCGGCCGCGAGCTGGCTGGTATCGCCGGCGCCGTGCTGGCGGCGCGGCGGCACGGCATACCGGTGCTGCTCGACGGGTTCGTGGCGACATCGGCCGTGCTGCCGCTGGCGCATCTCGACGCGGGCGCGCTGGATCACTGCCGCGCCGGGCATGTCTCCGCCGAGTCAGGGCATCGCGATCTCTTGCGCGAACTCGGCCTGGCCCCGCTGCTCGATCTCGACATGCGGCTTGGCGAAGCCTCAGGCGCCGGTCTCGCAATCCTGCTGATGCGTGCGGCGCTGGCCTGCCACGCCGGGATGGCGACGTTCGCCGAGGCCGGGGTTTCCGGCGCGGATGATTAGAGCGTTTTCGAGCGAGCATGCCCTCGGCTTGATCCGGGGGTGGGTACCGGTTCGCGTCAAAAAAGAGAAGTTCGAGCCTCGATTCTGATGCAATCGGAACCGAGGCTCTAGCGAACCTTGCCGGCCGCGCCGAGGTTGACTGGTTCAACAGGTCCGGGACGAAGGAGCCGCACATGCGAATGGCGCTCATTAAGGCAATTGTTGTTGCGGCGGCGCTATGCGCGGCGGTTTCACCTGTTCGTGCCGAGGTGCGCATCCTCGCCAGCCCCGGCGGACAGGTCGGCCCGTTTCTCGACCTGTTCGAGCGCCTGCGCGCGTCCGGCGAGCGCGTCGTGATCGACGGGCCATGCCTGTCGGCCTGCACGCTGGTGCTGAGCACGGTACCGAACGAACGCATCTGCGTGACGCGCCGCGCGGTGCTCGGCTTCCACGGCGCGCGGTCGATCGACCGCCGCGGCCGGTTGTATGCCGAACCGGAAGCGTCGCAGGCGGTGCTGGAAGCCTATCCGGCGCCGGTCCGTAACTGGATCAGCCGCCGCGGCGGATTGACGTCGCGGATGTTGTTGCTGCGCGGGCGCGAACTCGCCGCGATTTACCCGTCGTGCAGGTGAAGGATCTGTAGGGTGGGTTAGGCGAAGCCGTAACCCACCGCCTTTGAGCGGGGAAAGTGGTGGGTTTCGCGGAGTTTATCATCGGGCGCGCATTCGCGCGACCCGGTGGCTCTACCCACCCTACGCAGCTACGCACCCACCGTCATGACTGCATATCTGCCGGGCAGTTGACCATCCAGGGCGTGCCGAACTTGTCGACGCACATGCCGAAACCATTGGAGAAAAAGGTCTTGGCAAACGGCATCTTCACGGTGCCGCCATCGGCCAGTGCATTGAAGCGGCGCTCGGCGTCGGCGGGATCATCGACCTGCAGCGCGACCGAAAAACCCTGCGGCTGATGGAAGTCGCCGGGAAATGCGTCGGAGGCCATCACCACCTCGCCATCGACCGTGAAACTGGCGTGCATGATCTTCTTCTTCCATTCCGCAGGGATCGGCATGTCGGCCGGCCCGCCTTCATAGAGCATCATCGCGTCAATCTTGGCGCCGAGCACTTTCTCATAATACTTCAGTGCTTCTTCGCAATTTCCGTTGAAGAACAGATAGGGATTGACCTGCATGGTTGGCTCCTTGGGTGGACAGATTTGACGTGAACGCATTCGCGGTGACCGTGCGCTACTTCTCGGTGAGCTTCTTCAGATTGGCAAGACCAGTCTCGAAATCCCTGCCGATCATGCGGTCCAGGTTCATGAACACCTGCATCACCTTGGACAGGAACACGGCGGGGCCGGTCATCGTCCAGGTCAGACGGGTAGCATCGCCCTGCGGCAGCATTGTGAATTCGGCGGTGTTGTGACCTTCGAACGGCTTGAAGAAATCGAGCTTGATGAGGATCCTCGAGGGCACTGACGTTTCGAGGATTTCCATGCGGCCGGACCCGACATTCTTGTTGCCGTCCCAGGCATAGACCGCGCCCTTGCCGCTGTCGGCGCCGCCATAGGTGCGCTTCAGCGCAGGATCCCTGTCCTCGTAGGGCGACCAGCTGCGCCATTGGCGAAAATCGTTGATCAGCGGAAATATCCGGTCCGCCGGCGCCTTGATGCTGATGGCGCGCTGGACCTGGAACGTATCCGGCTTGGTCGCGGCCAGAACCAGCACGGCGGCGATGGCAATCGCCAGTATGACGGCGATGATGGCAATGATGTCGAGCATGTCAGGCTCCGTACGGGCTGGTCATTATGATGGAAGTCGGCGGCGGAAAGGAATGAAATTGCGCAAGGCCGGATCGCGCAGCCACAGCCCGCCCCATACCATCAGGCCGAGATAAAGCCCGAACAGCGTGTGGGTGAACAGCGGGCTGTCGATCCGGACATGGGATGCCATCGCGCCGCCGAGGTAACCGGTCAACAGGATGGCGCCGAGGATCGAGGTCGGCGGCACCGAATACAGCACCGTGCAGACGATGGTGATGATGCCCAGGCTGCGCGCCAGCGTTTCGCTCGAACCATAACCCATCTTGTCCATCGTTTCCGTGACGACCGGCCACGGTGCACCAGCTTGATGGCGCCGTCGAACAGCAGGAACACGATGACCAGGCCGGAGAGAGCACGGCCGGTCCAGCGGGCGGTTTTGGCGACCGGCGCGGTTTCGGCAATCGCAGACATGGTGGACATGGCTTTCTCCTGTCATTTGCACAATTCCAGGACGAACGAGCCTGACGCAAACAGACAGGACGGCCGAACTTTTTTCAGAGGCCGCCGCACCCCACGCCACACAAGCGGTGGGAGGTGGGCCGCATGAATCGACAGAGCACGCCGCCAACACGGTCTCCGGCGAAGACATCTCTGATCGAGATGGCACACATCACCATGGTCGATTTCATGCGTGCGATCAGCGGCATGCGATCGAGATAACCGCGCGCCTGGCACGAACCTTTCATCGCGAAGGCGCGACTAACGGCTGTCAATCGAAACAGCCGCCCCCGGCAAAACCCATCCATTCTGGAGCACGACCAATGTCCTGCGAACAAAAGACGCTTGTCCAAACCAACCGGCCTGAGGACTCGATGTCCTACGCCATGATCGTCATCGGCGGCGGTGTCGGAAATCTTGCCGCAGGGATTTATTCTGCTGTTGCATACGCCCTGCGTCGCGTCCTGGCTCCGCAATCGCCGGTTCGGGAACGCCGTCTCCCGGCTGCGTACAGTCAGCGGGGCTAATTGGGGGCCGCAGCTGGCGCGGCCTTTCACAGCGAAGCGCGACCAATGCCAAATTCATTGAAGACCAATCATTTAAGTCATTCATTGCGGAGCACGACCATGACCCCCGACCAGAAGGCGCTTGTCAAAACTACCTGGGGCATGGTGGTCCCGATCGCCGATACCGCCGCGCAACTGTTCTACGGCAGGCTGTTCGAAATCGACCCGTCCACGCGCCCCATGTTTGAGAGCACCGACATGCCGGAGCAGCGCAAGAAGCTGATGCAGGCGCTGGCAACCGTGATCGGCGGTCTCGACAACCTCGCGCCGCTGATCCCGGTGCTGGAAACGCTCGGCAAGAAACACGTCGCTTACGGCGTCCTCGACAAGCATTACGACTCGGTCGGCGCCGCATTGCTGTGGACGCTCGAACAGGGCCTGCAAACCGCGTGGACACCGCCGGTGCAGGACGCCTGGATCGCGGCCTACACGGCCGTCGCCGGCGTGATGCGCAATGCGGCGAAGACGGTTCCGGACGCCGCATGACCGGCGCCGCCTGAAGCCCATTTGCGACAAGATTGATTCGGTGATGAGCGCGCCGTTTCCGGCGGCGCTTCAGCCCCGGCGGAAGCCGTCGTGAGGCGCTAATGGCGTGATGAGGTTATGTTGAATTGGTCTGGCGGCGGTCTCGCTGCACCTCTCCCGCTTGCGGGGTCGAGACGAGCGAAGCTCGCTCTTAGGTCGACGCGCGAAGCGCGGCGGGTGGGGGCTCTCTCCAATCGAAGAGTGCGAATCGCGGATAGACCCCCACCCCAGCCCTCTCCCGCAAGCGGGAGAGGGAGCGCGCTTCCTTCGCGGTTGCTATTTGACCTAACTTGATCAAGCTCTAGCTGAGGAAGCTAGGCTACTTCCCCGCCTTGGCGCCGCGCGGCTTGCTGTCGCGCATCAGGCGGTCGAGATGCATGCGGATATGGGCGGCCTCGGCCGAGGTATTGGCCAGTGCGATGGCGCGGTCGAAGGCGACACGGGCTTCCTCGTTGCGGCCGAGCTGCATCAGGAAGGCGCCGCGCACGCCGAAGTAATGAAAGTAATTCGACAGCCGCGCCGCCAGCGGCTCGATCATGTCAAGCGCGGCTTCGGGACCCTTCACCTTCGAAACAGCGACGGCGCGATTCAGCGTGACCACGGGCGATGGTTGCATGATCTCAAGCGCGCCGTACAGCAGATCGATCTGGGTCCAGTCGGTATCCTCAGGCTTTTCGGCGCGGGCATGCAGGGCGGATATCGCCGCCTGAATCTGATAGGGCCCGCTGCGGCGATGGCGCATCGCCTTGTCGATCAGCGCCAGCCCCTCGGCGATCATCTTGCTATTCCACAGCGTGCGATCCTGGTCGTCGAGCAGGATCACCGCGCCATCGGCATCGAACCGCGCCGCGGCGCGCGCGTGCTGCAGCAACAGCAGCGCGGTCAGCCCCATGATCTCGGGCTCACTCTGGAACAGCCGCAGCAACAGCCGCGCCAGCCGGATCGCTTCCTCGCACAGCGGGCTGCGGATCTCGGCGGTATCGCCGCTCGCCGAATAGCCCTCATTGAAGATCAGATAGATCATCGCGGCTACCGCAGCCAGCCGCTCGGTGCGCTCCACGGCCCCCGGTGTCTCGAACGGCACGTCGGCGTCAGCCACGCGCGCTTTTGCACGCGTGATGCGCTGCTCCATCGCGGCCTCCGAAACCAGGAAGGCGCGCGCGATCTGCTTGACGGAGAGGCCCGAGACGATGCGCAGCGCCAGCGCGATCTGCTGTGTCGCCGGCAAATCCGGATGGCAGCAGATGAACAGCAGCCGCAGAATGTCGTCGCGGTAATGCGAGCCGTCGAGCCGCTCGGCGAGTTGCTCCTCGGCATCGTCGGTATCCGAGATCGCGTGGTCGTCCTCGGGCAGCGGCTCCTGCTTGCGGCCCCGCCTGATGTCGTCGATCGCGACGTTGCGCCCGACCATGATCAGCCACGCCGCGGGGTCGCGCGGCGGGCCGTTCTGCGGCCAGCTTTTCAGCGCCCGCAGGCAGGCGTTCTGGAATGCTTCCTCGGCGGTGTCGAGGTTGCGGAAATAGCGCAGCAGCGCGCCGACCGCCTGGGGGCGCGCCGAGGTCAGCGCGTTATCGATCCAGGCGGTGTCGGTCATTTCGGTGCGCTCCCGGGTGTGAAATGGCCAACTGGGCGGATCTCATAGGCGCCGCCGGGATTGGCCTTGCCGAGATCGCGCGCGACGTCGAGCGCCGCGTCGAGATTCTCGCAATCGACGACATAGAAGCCGAGCAGTTGCTCCTTGGTTTCGGCATAGGGGCCGTCGATCACGACCGGCGGATCGTCCTTGCGCAAGGTGGTCGCCGCCGTGGTCGGCAGCAGCCGCGCCACCGGGCCGAGCCGGCCCTGCTTGGTGAGCTTGTCCTGCACGACCCGCAGTTTCGTCATGACCGCGGCGTCCTGTTCCTTGGTCCAGGAACCCGTTAAATCTTCGTCGTGGTAGCAAAGGATGGCGTACAGCATGCGACCGGCATCTCCGTTCTTTGTAATGACGAATGATTATGCCCGCTGCCGACAGGGGAGCGAAAGAAATTTTCGAGTGTTCCGTGCCCTGTCAGAGACCGACAATCGAAATGCCGGCAGGTGCATGACAGCCATGACCGCAGCCGGAATTACGATGATTTGGCCATTTGGTATCTCCCTTGCTTGATGAAAGGAGGTTAGAGGAATGTTCAATCCTCAGAAGGTACCGGTCACGCTGCGTGGCGATACGAAGGGAAAATCAATGAAAAAAGGGGCGCTTGCGCTGCTGGTGCGTGGCGGGACCGATAACTGGGCAGCGTCGCGGTGGATGAAGCGGTTTGGCGACGTCTGCCCGGATCGCCTCGTGGTGGAGATGCCGGATCCATCGTTCGACCCGGCCGAGGTCCATTACGCCGCGGTATGGAAGCCGAAGCCGGGGGACCTCGCCGCGTTCAAGAATCTGCGCGTCATCTTCAACCTCGGCGCCGGCGTCGATGCGCTGATGGCTGACACCTCGCTGCCCGACCTGCCGCTGGTGCGGGTCGCGGTAAGCGACCTTACCGAGCGGATGACCGAATATGTCGTGCTGCACGCGCTGATGCACCATCGGCAGGAGCTTTATCTGCGCGAGAGCCAGCGGGTGAAACGCTGGTCGCCGCAGCCGCAATGGGCGGCGGGCGCGATCACCGTCGGCATCATGGGGTTGGGGGCGCTGGGCGCCCATACCGTCGGGGTCCTCAAGCACGTCGGCTTCAAGGTCGTCGGCTGGAGCCGGAGCCCCAAGGAAATCGCCGGCGTCCCCTGCTTTCACGGCGAACAGCAATTGGAGGCCTTCCTGCGGCAGACCGACATTCTGGTCAGCCTGCTGCCGCTAACGACGGATACGCACGGTATCCTCAATCGCGCCGTGTTCGAAAAACTCAACCGCTCAAGCCCGATGGGCGCGCCGGTCCTGATCAATGCGGGCCGCGGCGCCTTGCAGAACGAAGCGGATATTTTGAGCTGCCTGGAAGACGGCACGCTCGGCGGCGCCTCGCTCGACGTCTACGTGACCGAACCGCTGCCCGCGGACAGCCCGTTCTGGAGCCATCCAAAGGTGGTGCTGACCCCCCACAACGCCGCCGACACCGATCCCGAAGAGATTTCGAAATACGTCGCGCAGCAGATCGAACGTTTCGAGGCCGGCGGCGCGCTGGAGAATGTGGTGGATCGCAAGCAGGGGTATTGAGTCCAATTTGAAGGACGATGTCGTCCCGCCTTGAGCACAGATGCGCAATTGCGCATCGGGGGACCCATAGCCACCGGCAGTCGTTGGTTTGCGCGCTGGTCGTTATCTTTCTTTTGCGACAATGCTGGCCGCGGCGTATGGGTCCCTGCGTTCGCAGGGACGACAGTGGAGCTACCCCCGCACCATCATATCGACCGCGCCGTTCACCAGCGCTTCCAGTTCCGCGCGCGGCACTTGCGCGCGAGCGCGGATTGCAATGGTGTGGATCGTCGCCGACGCGAGATTCGCCAGCACTTGCGGATCGGCGGAGGCGGACAATTCACCCCGTTCCTGGGCGATCCTGAACAGGCGGGCGAAGAAGCGGTCCATCTCGACGAGGCCGCTGACCACCAGGGCGCGGATGTCAGGGTCGAACACCGCTTCCGAGGTCGCGGTCATGACAGTGAAACAGCCGCGCGGGCCGTCCTCACCCGACAGATACATGTCGAGCGCGATGCCATAGATTCGAAGCAGCATCGGCCGCAGCGGCATGTCGGCCGCGAAGGCCTCGCCCATCCGCGCGCGGGCGCGGTTGCGGTAGCTCTCATAGGTCTTCTTGTAGAGTTCGCGCTTGTCGCCGAACGCGCCATAGAGGCTCGGCCGGTTCATGCCGGTGGCGGCGCTGAGATCATCGAGCGAGGTCGCGGCAAAGCCGTCCTTCCAGAACACATCGAGCGCGCGCGACAGCGCCACGTCAGGCTCATAGGCGCGCGGCCGGCCGCGGCGTTTTGGCGGGATGCCGCCGGCCGGGGGTTGCGGCCTCGCAGGCTCGGGCTTTGAAAGCTCAGCCTTCGCCTTGGCCCGGGCGCGCGGCGGCGGCGGATTCCTTTTTTGTACCATCTTGCAAATAATCCTTGACGCTTATTTATACGAAACGGTACATAAATCAAGCTCAGCCGTCGCGACCGTCTGAACCCGAGCGTGAAACCCCAAAAGTGAACCCCACAGGGAGATTCGACCATGGACCTTTATTTCTCGCCCCTCGCCTGCTCGATGGCAACCAGGATCGCGCTGTATGAGGCCGGCAGCCAGGCCAACTTCATCGAGGTCGACCCCAAGACGAAACGCGTGTTGAAGGACGATTCGGATTTCTACGCGGTCAATCCGCTCGGCCTCGTGCCCGTGGTGCGGACCGACGACGGCGTGACGCTGACCGAGAACGCCGCAATCCTGCAGCACGTCGCCGAGCGGTTGTCCGATTCCAATATCGGCGCCAGACCCGGCATTGAACGCTCGAAGCTGCAGCAATGGCTGTGCTTCATCGGCACCGAACTGCACAAGGGCCTGTTCACGCCGCTGCTCGGCAAGACCGTGCCGGCGGAGGTCAAGGCCTATACGCTGGAGCGGTATCTGTCGCGCCTCGACTACCTCAACAAATATCTCGAGGGGCGTGAATTCGTGCTCGATCATTTCAGCGTGGCGGATGCCTATCTCACCACCGTGCTGAACTGGAGCATCGCGACCCC
Organism: Bradyrhizobium sp. AUGA SZCCT0169; assembly: GCF_018130085.1. Taxonomy (NCBI): domain Bacteria; kingdom Pseudomonadati; phylum Pseudomonadota; class Alphaproteobacteria; order Hyphomicrobiales; family Nitrobacteraceae; genus Bradyrhizobium; species Bradyrhizobium sp. AUGA SZCCT0169. Next base: position 21,388 of record NZ_JAFCMC010000041.1, read on the forward strand.
GATGATCGACTTTTCGAAATATCCAGCCGTGATGGATTATCTCGAGCGGATGAAGAAGCGGCCGAGCGTGGCGAAAGCGCTGGCGGAAGAGTTCGACCTCTACAAGGCCGAGATCGCCCGGCACAAGGCGGCGGCGTAATTCAGTTGTCGCCCCGGCGAACGCCGGGGCCCGTACGCCGCGGCGTGCGTAATTTAGGCGGGTGTCTGCCGACTTTTTTCTACCGATAGATCACGCGGTATGGGTCCCGGCTCCAGGCCGGGACGACATCAATGGAAAGTGACGTACCTCATTTCGCCAGCAAACGCGCCTTCATATCCACCATCGCCTGCCCGAACACTTTTGTGTCGTCGAGCGCCCGCGCCAGCACCAGCGCGCCCTGAATGGTCAGCAGCGCATCGGCGGATCGCCGCCGCGCTACCCTTGCGCTGAAGCCGGCGCGCCGCAGTGTTTGTGCCAGCGCATCGTTCCAGCGGCTGAAATAATCCGCTACCTGCGAGCTGAAAATATCTCGCGATGCCCCGAGCGCGATGACGCCGACCAGGCAGGCGCGGTGGCCCGAACGGAAATAGCGGTCGACACAAGCGGTCATGTCGGAAATCGCCTGTGCGGGATCGTCGGAGTTGCGCAGGGCTGCGAAGATATTGACCTCGAACCAGTGGTCGATCTCGGCCAAGACTTCCGCCGCCATCTGCGCTTTGCCGTCGGGGAAGAAATGATAGAGGCTGCCCTTCCCCAGACCCGTGGCCTTGCCGATCAGCGCCAGCGTCGCGCCTTCATAGCCGTGGCTGCGGAACACCTCCGAGATCAGCGGCAACAGATCGGCGCGTTCGGAAACGGTTTTGGCTATAGTTCCCTTGGCCATGACTCCGCTAGAACGGGCTCTCGCTCAAGCCCGCGACATCCGCCGGACGCGGTCCGGGCGCGGCCCAATGAAAGCGCCGGTCTTTCTCGGCAATCTCGACATCGTTGATGCTGGCCTCGCGCCGGCGCATCAGGCCGTGCTCGTCGAACTCCCATTGCTCGTTGCCGTAGGAGCGGTGCCACTGCCCGGCACCGTCATGCCATTCATACTGGAAGCGCACCGCGATGCGGTTGGCGTCGAAGGCCCAGAGATCCTTGACCAGGCGGTATTCGTGCTCCTTCGCCCATTTGCGGGTGAGGAAGTCAACGATCGCGGCGCGGCCTTCGAAAAATTCGGCGCGGTTCCGCCAGCGGCTGTCCTCGGTATAGGCCAGCGAGACCCGCACGGGATCGCGCGAATTCCAGGCGTCCTCCGCCATGCGCGCTTTCTGGGCGGCGGTCTCTCGCGTGAACGGCGGCAAGGGCGGGCGCGACATCGGGTATCTCCGGCTTCTGAACGAGCCGGAGACTGTACCGATCGGTACAGAGTGTCAAGTATTCGGCGAAATCAATCCAGATCGGCCTTCAGCAGCTGCCGCAGCGATTTCGGGATCGGCTTCGCCCGCCCCTCGCAAATGAAGGCGACGCGCACCTTGGCCGTAACCAGAGCTTCCCCGCCGCGTCGCACTTCCTGCGCCAGCGTGATCGAGGCGCCCTTCACCGCGATCGGCCAGGTCACCACGTCGAGCAGATCGTCCATCCGCGCCGGCCGCAGGAAATCGATTTCCATCGAGCGGACTACGAAGGCAAAGCCCGGCGTCTCCGCCTGCGCCTGCTCGAACAGCGCATGCTGATCGGCACCCATCAGCCGCAGATGATTGGTGCGGCCGCGCTCCATGAAGCGCAGATAATTGGCGTGGTAGACGATGCCGGAGAAATCCGTGTCCTCGTAGTAGACGCGGACCTGCATGTGATGGCGGCCGTCGCGGACCGCGCCGTCGATGTGGGGTAACGTCAATTGCGGCCCTCGATCGCCTGGAAAGCCATCGTTTTGCGCAAAATCCGCCTGCCGCGCAAGCGCGACAGATTACGCCACGACCGCACCCTGCCCGCCCAGCGTCACCAGCACGATCTCGGGCGGCACGCCGATGCGGAACGGCATGATGCTGCAGCCGAGGCCACCGGAGACGACGATGTCGTGCTTCATGCGGATGTGGCCATAGGCGAGCCGCTGGCCGGACGGTGCAACTGGCGACCAGCCCAGCAAACGCACCTGACCGCCATGGGTATGACCGGAGAGCTGCAGTGACACCCGCGAGGGCACGCGCCTGGCGATGTCGGGCTCATGCGCCAGCAGAATAACCGGCGCGTCATCGCTGACTTTCGCCAGCGTGGCGCCGAGATCGTCGACGCCGACCCGCCGCACCGGCCTGAAACGGCGTGCCGGGAAATAGGCCAGTTGATCGCCAAGGCCCGCCAGCCAGAATGGCCGCCCGTCCTTGGTGAGGCGCTTGGCGTCGTTGTCGTAGACCGGAATACCTGACGCCTCCAGCGCGCGGCGGGCGAAGGTGTGCCCCTTGCCTTCGCGCTGCACTTCCTTGTCATCCCACCAATCATGATTGCCGAGAATGGCGTGCACGCCGAGCGGGGCCTTCAGCCCGGCCAGCACCGGCGCCCATTCATCGGCCGGGATGAAGCGCGTCACCTTGCGGTGCCCGGCCACGTAGTCGCCGAGCATGACGATGACGTCGGCCTTCAGTGCGTTGGTGCGCTCGACGATCCCCTGGATGCGGTCGAGCGACATCCAGGGATCGCAGGCGTGCAGGTCGGTGATGACGGCGATCTTGAGCTTGAAATCGGCGGGCCATTGCGGCGGCAGAAGGTTGTACCGCGTGACGCGAAGCTGCAGCGCGGGTTCGGAGAACCCGTAGGCCGTGGTCGTGACGCCGAGGGCGCCCAATCCACCAAAGAGTTTAAAGAAATGTCGGCGTGAAATCATGGCTGGTCAATCGTGATGCATCGCAAACATGGGCGGGTATTGAGCCGGAATTGGGGTGCGTTTGTGCAGATCGTCAGCAGTTGCATTAAGGTTACCACCTGTTCTCCCCGACCAGCGCGTCGAGCCGGGCCCTCAATTCGTCGGAGGCGCGGTAGTACCAGACGCCGCCCAAAAGATCTCGAAAACGGTCGCTGGCCTGCGCCTCGCGCTCGATGCGGTCGATGGTTTCCATGCTGATGACATCCTCGAGCGGACCGGCCGCGAGCAGCGACAGCAGCGCCGGATTGGTCTCGATCTCGAGGATCGCGACGATCAGATCGATCGCCCTGTCCGGATCCTCACCACGCAATTCGCTCTCATAATCCATCATGGCAAAGAAATTGTCATCGCGGTCGCGGTCGGATTTCGAATGTTGCTCGACCCAGGCGCGAGCCAGCTCCGGCAGCGTCATCGCTTCGCAATCGAGCGGCTGTTTTGGGGTCCGTCGCGCGATGTCGTCGGCCTTCCAGCCCTTGAGGTCGGCGATCGCCAGGATGCGTTGCTTCAACGGCTCGTTTGGACCGAGCAGTATTCCGCCGAGCAGCCAGCGCAGCCGGGCGTTATCCTTCGCCTCGGCCTCGATCCGATCGATCACGCTTTCGCCGTGAGCATACATCAGCGACATCATGAACTTCTCATTGAGCTGCATCACGGTCGGCTTGTCGGATTCACGGCGCAGCACTTCGAGCGCAAGATCGAGCGCGCGATCCGGTTTGCGGTGCGGCAGATGATCGAAATAGAGCCTGGCCGCCCAGGCGCCGGAGGTCTGGTCGCGCTTGCTGAGCCGCTGCAGCACAGCCCACAATGAGGCCAGCTCGTCGACAGGCATCGCGTTGAGGACGTTATCGGTATCGTCGGGCGTGCCCAGTTCCGGCGCTGCCGCGACAACGGCCAGCACCTTGGCGTCTTCGGTCGATTTCATCTGGCACTCCACGGCAAAAACAGCCGGTCCCGCACGATGCGCGCGCCGCCGGCTTGTTGATATTTTCTATTAGTGCGTGATTGGGCCGATCCGGTTCGAACGCGTTAGTCGTCGCTCTCGCCGCCGCCGAACAAGCCGAACTGCGCCGGATCGCGCGCGGGCTCGGCGAGGCCGAGATGTTTGAAAGCGTGCGAGGTCAACAGCCGGCCGCGCGGGGTGCGCTGCAGGTAGCCGCACTGGATCAGGAACGGCTCGATGATGTCCTCGATCGCATCGCGCGGCTCCGACAGCGCCGCCGCCATGGTCTCGACGCCGACCGGGCCGCCGCCATAGTTCAGCGCGATGGTCGAAAGATATCGCCGGTCCATCGCATCGAGGCCGGCGGCATCGACTTCCAGCGCGCTCAGCGCATGGTCGGCAATGGCGCGGTCGACAGAGGTGGCATCCGCGGCGGACGCAAAATCCCGCACCCGGCGCAGCAGCCGACCGGCGATGCGCGGCGTGCCGCGGGCGCGGCGCGCGATCTCGTTGGCGCCGTCCGGCGTCATCCCGATGTTGAGCACACGGGCGCCGCGGGTGACAATCTTCTCCAGCTCTTCCACGGTGTAGAAATTCAGCCGCACCGGAATGCCGAAGCGGTCGCGGAGCGGATTGGTGAGCAGGCCCGCACGCGTCGTGGCGCCGACCAGGGTGAATTTCGCCAGCTCGATTTTTACGGATCGCGCTGCCGGCCCCTCGCCGATGATGAGATCGAGCTGAAAATCCTCCATCGCAGGATAAAGCACCTCCTCGACCGCCGGACTGAGGCGATGGATTTCGTCGATGAACAGGACGTCGCGCTCTTCGAGATTGGTCAGGAGCGCGGCGAGGTCGCCGGCCTTGGCAATCACAGGTCCGGAGGTCGCGCGAAAGCCGACGCCGAGTTCACGCGCCACGATCTGCGCCAGCGTGGTCTTGCCGAGGCCGGGAGGCCCCACGAACAGCACGTGATCGAGCGCCTCGCCGCGCTTGCGCGCCGCCTCGATGAAGATCGAGAGATTCTTCCGCGCCTGCGCCTGGCCGACGAACTCCGCCAGCAATTGCGGGCGCAGCGCGGTATCGCCGACATCGTCGCTGCGGCGCTCGGGGGTGACGATGCGGGAGGGCGTGTTCATGCGGCTACTTGTATGTCTTTCTCACCTCTTCGCCCAGCTTTAGGCCGTTTTCGGAAACAATGGCCGGAAAAATGACCGTTCAAAGCGGATGAAGCAACGCGTCCGTTTTGCGAAGGCGACCGCCTTCTGGCAGTCGGGATCGGTGCCGGCATCCTTGCGGTACTGTTCGTAGGCCGCGAGGCTCGGAAAGCTGAACATCGCCAACGCCACGTCGCTCTCGCCTTCGGATGGCAGAAAGTAGCCGTGATGGACGCCACCGAACCGCGGCAGCAGTTCAAGCCACATCGCGCCGTACGCCTCGAAGTCGGCGAGCTTGTCCGGATCGAGCTGGTAACGCAGATAACAGGTAATCATTTTGTGATGCTCCAGCGCAGTTCGTTCATTTCGCGAGTTCCTTCAGCCCCAACCGGATCAGTTGGGCCGTTTCCGCATTCTCGCCGGCGCTGCGCGAGGCGGACGCGATGGCGGCCGCCGCCTGCGGCTGGCCGTAGCCGAGATTGACCAGCGCCGAGATCGCGTCGGTGACCGGGCGTGGCGCGCGATCATTGTCGATCGCTCCTGAAAGATGTACCAGCGCCGGATCGACGCTGGCGAAGGCCGGCGCCTTGTCCTTCAATTCGGTGACAATGCGTTCGGCGACTTTCGGCCCGACGCCGGGCGTGCGCGTCACCGCGGCCTTGTCGCGCAGCGCGATCGCGTTCGCAAGTTCAGCCGGCGGCAAGGTCGAGAGCACCGCCAGCGCCACCTTGGCGCCGACGCCCTGCACCGTCTGCAGCAGGCGGAACCATTCGCGCTCGATATCGCCGCGAAAGCCGAACAGCTTGATCTGGTCCTCGCGCACATAGGTCTCGATCGAGAGCACCGCGGCCTCGCCGGGCGCGGGCAGCGCCTGCAGCGTGCGCGACGAGCAATGTACCTGATAGCCGACACCACCGACGTCGAGGATCACGTAGTCCTCGCCGTAGGAGTCGATCAGGCCTTTCAGTTTGCCAATCATAGACCCGCCACCTTCAGCCGTAGCGCCGTGCCGGCGCGGTGATGGGCGTGCGTGATCGCGATCGCCAGCGCGTCGGCGGCGTCGGCGGATTTCGGCTCGGCCTTCGGCAGCAGGATTTTGAGCATCACCGCGATCTGGTTCTTGTCGGCATGACCGGCGCCGACCACGGTCTTCTTGACCTGGTTGGGCGCGTATTCGGCAACCGATATGCCGAACATCGCCGGCGCTAGCATGGCGACGCCGCGCGCCTGGCCGAGTTTTAGCGTCGCAACGCCGTCCTTGTTCACAAAGGTCTGTTCGACCGCAGCCTCCATGGGGCTGTAGTCGCCGAGCACGGCGGCGAGGCCTTCATGGATCGCCAGCAGCCGGCTCGCCAGCGGCAGATCGTCCGGCGGCTCCACCGAGCCGCAGCCGATGAAGACCAGCCGGTTGCCCTCGGTCTCGATCACGCCCCAGCCGGTGCGGCGCAGGCCGGGGTCGATGCCGATAATCCGGACGGGTTGGCGAATCGGAGGAGATGTCATGGCCTGTGATAACGCCAGAGCACCGTGAACGAAACATAAAGAGAACAGTCATCCCCTGCCCAGGTCGCGTACCCACCATCAATTGTCATCCCCGCGAAGGCGGGGATCCAGTACGCCGGGAAGCCTGTGATGAATCGCAACTGCCCGGAGTACTGGATCGCCCGGTCGTAGGCGAGCGGAAGCGACGCCGTCCTTCAGACGGCTATGCCGGGCGACGACAGCGGAGCGTGGGGCCGCGTTCGCAGGGACGACAAATCACCCGCCCATCTTCGCCATCAGCGCGTCCGAGACTTCGAAATTGGCGTAGACATTCTGCACGTCGTCGTGCTCGTTCAAATGGTCGATCAGCTTGAGCAGCTTCTCGCCGGTCTCGTCGTCCACCGGCACCGTGTTCTGCGGCTTCCAGGTCAGCGCCGCCTTGCGGGCTTCGCCGAACTTCGCTTCCAGCGCCTTGGCGACCTCGCGAAACGTTTCCTTGGAGGCATAGATTTCGTGGCCGTTCTCGCTCGAAATAACGTCGTCGGCGCCGGCTTCGATCGCCGCATCCAGCATCGCGTCATCGGAGGCCACCTTGGCGTCGTATTCGATGATGCCGGTGTGATCGAACATGAAGGAAACCGATCCGGTTTCGCCGAGGTTGCCGCCGGACTTGGTGAAGTAGGAGCGGATATCGGAGGCCGCGCGGTTGCGGTTGTCGGTCAGCGCCTCGACGATCACGGCGACGCCGCCGGGGCCATAGCCCTCGTAGCGGATCTCGTCATAATTCTCGCCCTCGCCGCCGCTCGCCTTCTTCACCGCGCGCTCGATCGAATCCTTCGACATGTTTTCCTGGCGGGCGGAAATGATCGCCGCGCGCAGCCGGGCGTTCATCGCCGGATCGGGCTGGCCCATCTTGGCCGCGACCGTGATTTCCCGCGCCAGCTTGCCGAACAGTTTCGACTTCTGGGCATCCTGCCGCCCCTTGCGGTGCATGATGTTCTTGAACTGGGAATGGCCGGCCATGCGGGGTCTCTTGGATTCGTTCGTGAGCGGATTTGGATGAAAACGCGGCCTTATAGGCCGTCAACCGGCCAAAATCAAAGATTCAAGGCCCGTTCTGGTACTTAAGTAGTGCCCGTAAGATGGAATATGAGGCAGTTGTTAACCATGACTTCATGCCCGGATGAGAGGATGCGCCGCACCTACTCAACTTTTAAGAGACCCCAACCGTTAAGAGAGCCCATGGCGTTCGGTTTGTTTCGAAAGCGAGTGCCGGAGGCGTCCGCGCCTGCCGTTGAACCCAACAATCCGGGTGCGGTTCCGACGGCAGCAGCCGCGAGCGACGGCACGCTTGAAAGCGATTCGGCCAAGGAAATCCTTGAGCTGCTCGAACTCGAACTCGGCGGCATGATCCGCCAGCTCGAGCGCGCGGCCCATTCGGTCGCTGGCGGCGCCGAGGCGACCGCGGCGACGCTGACCACCATCCGCCACCGCACTGACGCCCTGACCGGCCGCACCACCGCAGCCCAGAGCACCGCAACCACTTTCTCGCAGGCCGCCGACAAATTCACCCATTCGGCGCAGGGCATCGGCGAGCAGGTGCGCGATGCCGGCAAGCTCGCCGACCAGGCCAGCGAGGCCGCCCGCGAAGCCAGCGCCAATGTAGACCGCTTACGCGAATCGTCCGCGGCGATCGGCAATGTCGTCAATCTGATCGCGCAGATCGCGCGGCAGACCACGCTGCTGGCGCTCAATTCCACGATCGAGGCCGCGCGTGCCGGCGAAGCCGGGCGCGGATTTGCCGTCGTCGCCACCGAGGTGAAGGCGCTGGCGGTGCAGACCCAGAACGCCACCGAGGAAATCACCAGGAAGATCGAGGCGCTGCAGCGCGACGCCGCCGGCTCGGTCGACGCCGTGCATCGGATTTCGCAGGCGATCGAATTGATCCGGCCGGTGTTCGACAACGTCAACGGCGCAGTTGCCGAGCAAAGCCAGACCACCGGCGAAATGTCCGAAAATGCCGCCTCCGCATCGCGCTTCATCGTCTCGGTCGGCGAAAGCGCCACCGAGATCGATGTCGCGACCAAGGAAGCCGAAGCGCATGGCGAAAGCGTCGCCGATGCCGGCCGCGCGGTCACGACCTTTGCGCAGAAGCTCAAATCGCGCTGCGCGGTGCTGCTGCGCCAAAGCGAGCGCCAGGGCCAGCGCAAACAGGAAAAGCTGCCTTGCAGCCTCAAGGTCGAAATCCAGACCCCGCGCGGCCTGATCACGGCGCCGGTCTACGAGATTTCGATCGACGGCATCCTGATCAGCGGCGCAGACGCCGAAAAGCTGCCGCCCAACCAAAGCCTCGACGCCACGCTGCCGGATATCGGCGCCTGCAAAATTCGCGTCAGTGAGCGTTCCAAAGCCGGCGCGCAGGCGCAGTTCGAGCGGCCGGATGCCGCGTTGCGCGAGGCGATCGAAGACAAATTGTGGGCGATCCACGACGAGAACACCGAGTTCGTCACCCGCGCCATGGAAGCCGGCGCCGCGTTGACCAGGATTTTCGAGCAGGGCGTCGCCAGCGGCGCGATCTCGATCGAGGACATGTTCGACACCAACTATCTCGAAATCCAAGGCAGCAACCCGGTGCAGTACCGCACCAAAATTCTGGACTGGGCGGACCGCGCGCTGCCACCGTTCCAGGAAGCTTTCCTCGCCAAAGACAAGCGCATGGCGTTCTGCGCTGTCATCGACCAGAACGGCTATCTGCCGGTTCACAACAAGATCTATTCACACCCGCAGCGGCCCGGCGACGTCACCTGGAACACCGCCAACAGCCGCAACCGCCGCATCTTCAACGATCCCGCGGGCCTCGCCGCCGGCCGCAACCAGCGCGCCTATTTGGTGCAGAGCTACGCCCGCGACATGGGCAACGGCAACACCGTGATGATGCGCGAGATCGACGTGCCGATCCGCGTCAAGGGCCGCCACTGGGGCGGCTTCCGCACGGCCTACAGGCTGTAGATTCTCGATTGACGCGTTTTCTTGACGCGAACCGGTATCCACCTCGGATCAAGTCGGAGGACACGCTTCGCTCGAAAACGCTCCAGCAGTTCGCTCTCAGGCAAGACGCAAGGCGCGAATCGCATTCTAGACTTGAAACTGGAATGCGCTCGCCGCGGTGAGCCGATCGTCGGCTCTGACTGGAGAAAGCTCGAGCATGTCCTTTGTGCAGCGTGCAGTCCTGGACACTCAATCCAACCAGTCACTTGCCGAACGACTGATTGACCAGCTTGCCGACCGCATCGGCGGGCTCGGCGTGGAGCTTGCCGACATCGCCGGCAACGTCCAGGAGGTCGCAAGCCGCGTCGCGAACCAGTCGGACCGGTTCCACCACTTGCAGAAGACGGCCCAGACGATGGTCTCGGCCAACCGCGACATCGCCAATGCATCGCAGGCGGTGCAATCGACCACGTCGGCTGCCGTCGGAGAGATCGTTCAGTCGCGCAGCGCGGTGGATACGGCCGTCCAGCACATCGCCGAACTCGTCGAAGCGGTCGGCCGCATCGAGGCCCGGCTCAGCGCCGTCGGCTCGGCCCTGTCGCAGGTCGCAAAAGTTTCCGGCTCGATCGAGGCGATTGCGAAGCAGACCAACCTTCTGGCGCTCAATGCCACGATCGAGGCGGCGCGCGCCGGAACTGCCGGCCGCGGCTTTGCCGTCGTCGCGAACGAAGTGAAGAGCCTGGCGGAAGGAACTCGCCAGGCCACGCAGCAGATTTCCGATACCATGCGCGATCTCGACGGCCAGATCGGCAGCCTGATCGGCGAGAGCAGCGACGCCTCGCTCCGCGCCAAGAGCGCTAGTGAAGGCGCACAGCAGATCAGCGGCATCATCGCGCGCGTGCATCAGGGCATCGCGTCCGTAGGCTATGAGATCGACGGCGTCGCCAGGGCCGCGACGTCCAATCTCGGCCATTGCGACCGCGTGATCGAGGAACTCGGCCAGCTTGCCCAGGGCGTCGGTTTGTCTTCCAGCGAGCTGAAGCAGGCCGACGGACGGGTAGCGAAGCTGCTCGAACTGTCGGAAGGCCTGATCGTACTGATCGCCGACAGCGGCGTCGAGACGGCGGATGCGCCGTTGATCCGCGTGGTGATGGATACCGCAAAGCAGATTTCCGACGCGTTCGAGGCCGCCGTCGCGCGCGGCGAGATCACGGTCGAGCAGTTGATGGACGAGAAATACCGCGAAATATCAGGTACCGATCCGAAGCAATATCTGACCGACTATGTCGCCTTCACCGACCGCGTCCTGCCCTCCATCCAGGATCCGATCCAGAAGAGCGATCCGCGCATCGTGTTCTGCGTCGCCTGGGCCAAAGGCGGCTATCTGCCGACCCACAATCCGAACTACCGCCTGCCACAGGGGCCCGACCCTGTCTGGAACAACGCCAATTGCCGCAACCGCCGCCTGTTCAGCGACCGCGCGGTGAAGAAGGTCGCTGATAACACAAAGCCGTTCCTGCTGCAGACCTACCGCCGCGACATGGGCGGCGGCAATTTCGTGCTGATGAAAGACCTCTCCTCCCCGATCCACGTGCGCGGCCGCCATTGGGGCGCCTTCCGCATGGGATTTCGGCAGAGCTGAACGACAGACGTCCAAGACGCCTTGCCCGGCGTGCGCTGTCACACCACTGACATGCCCATTTGAAACTAACGGTGACGCTGTGCATTTCCTTTAGGCTTTCCTGGGCGGAGTACCTCGATGACCGATAAGCCACTCAATGGCTCGATCCATGATCGCATCCACGCGGAAATGATGGACAGTTTCGATGAGGAACTGGAACTCGAGATCGACGACGACCTCCTCGACGCGCTGACCACCGAATTCGAGGGCGATACATCAGAGAAAACCGTCGACCGTCACCTTTATTTCAAGGAACTGTTCCGTCTGCAGGGTGAACTCGTCAAACTGCAGAGCTGGGTGCAGCACCAGAAGCTGAAAGTGGTTGTCATCTTCGAGGGACGCGATTCAGCCGGCAAGGGCGGCGTCATCAAGCGCATCACGCAGCGGCTGAATCCGCGGGTCTGCCGGGTCGCCGCGCTGCCGGCGCCGAACGAGCGCGAACGCACCCAATGGTATTTCCAGCGCTACGTCTCGCATCTGCCGGCCGGCGGCGAGATCGTGCTGTTCGACCGCAGCTGGTACAACCGCGCCGGCGTCGAGCGGGTGATGGGATTTTGCAGCGAAGCCGACGTCGAGGAGTTCTTCCGTTCGGTGCCGGAATTCGAACGCATGCTGGTGCGTTCCGGCATCATCCTGATCAAATACTGGTTCTCGATCACCGACGAGGTGCAGCATCTGCGTTTCACGATGCGGATCCGCGACCCCTTGAAGCAGTGGAAGCTGAGCCCGATGGACGTGGAGGCGCGCAGCCGCTGGGAGCAATACACCAAGGCCAAGGAGGCGATGCTGGAGCGCACCCATATTCCGGAAGCGCCGTGGCACCTGGTCGAGGCCGTCGACAAGAAGAGGGCGCGGCTGAACTGCATCGCCCATCTGCTTGAACAGATTCCCTACAGCGAGGTCCCGCAGGATCCCGTCATCCTGCCGCCGCGCGTGCGCCATCCGGACTACCAGCGCGGGCCGGTCCCGCCGGAGATGTACGTGCCGGCGCGCTACTAAACGAGCTAGTCCGGCAAACCCGCGTCGCGCAGTGCTGCTGATATCTCGTCCTGCCGCTTGGCGCGGCGGACGGGATAGGCCTCCGCCACGTGAGACGTCCGAAAACCGGGTTGAATCTTCAAAAGCCGGCTGACCGCTTTTTGCGCTTCCTCGGTCCGGCCGGCGCGCACCGCGTTGATGATCAACGCCCCCAGCGTATGGGCATTGACGTTGAACTGCATCGCCTTCATCGCCGCGACACAGCCTTCCTCATAGCGTTCGAGCGAGAACAGGGCGTGTGCGGCGCCGTCCCAGGCGCTGATCCGCAAGGGATCCAGCGGGCTCAACCTGATCATGCGGTCAAAGCTCTCGATCGCGCGCTCGGTCTCGTCGCACATCAGCGAGACCCATCCGCGCGAATACCACACGATGGCGAGATTCGGATTGAGCGCGACCGCCTGCTCGACCAGGGAAACGCCATAGTCATATTCGTGGCCGAGATAGGTCAGGACGTGACCGGCACGTGACAGCACGAACGCATCTTCTTCCGAGAGTCGCGCCGCCAGCCGTGCATGCCGGATGGCTTCGGCGCGATCTTCGGCGGCGAGCGGCAGGCCATCGACGGCCTGCCGGGCCATCCACGTCCAGGCCACCATGGCGTGCGCCGCCGCGTATTCCGGATCGAGTTCGATGGCTTTCCTGAAGAACCCGTATGCGTCGACCAGCGAAGAGCGGTGATGCAGCAGCGCCGCACCGCGCAGATAATGATCGTAGCTGTCGAGCTTCTCGGTCGGCTTGTGGCGCGCGCGCTCGAATTCGGCCTGTTCGAGCCGAGGCGCGATCAGGCCGACGACGCTGGTCGTCACCTGATCCTGCAGGCCGAATACGTCCTCCAGCCCGCCATCGAACCGGTCGGCCCAGATATGCGTGCCGGTCGCGGCCTCGATCAGCTGGCCGGAAATGCGAACCCTGTCGCCCGCCCGGCGGACGCTGCCTTCGAGGACATAGCGCACGCCGAGTTCGCGCCCGACGTGCTTGATATCGACGGATTTGCCCTTGTAAGTAAAGCTCGAATTGCGCGCGATCACGAACAGCGATTTGAAGCGCGACAGCGCGGTGATGATCTCTTCGACCATGCCGTCGGCGAAATACTCCTGCTCGGGATCGCCGCTCATGTTCTGGAACGGCAGCACCACGATCGACGGCATATCGGGAAGCGCAGGAGGCGGGCTGGACGGGACCGGATTGTTCGAGAGGGCGGCCACGGAAGGCGTCTCGCCGCCGATCCGGATTCGCCATGCCCGCATCGGCTCGGTGATGTTCTTGAGGGTCTGCGCGCCGAGGTCATCGAAGTTGGCGCCGACCTTGCCCCGGATTTGCCGGTGCGCGTCGTCGGAGATGCAGATGCCGCCGGGCTCGGCCAGCTTCTCAAGCCGCGCGGCGATGTTGACGCCGTCGCCGAAAATATCGCTCTCGTCGATCATGAGGTCGCCGAGATGAATGCCGATGCGGAATTCGATGCGCTTGTCCTGCGGCACGGCGGCGTTCTGCGTCGCCATGCCGCGCTGGACTTCGATCGCGCACTGCGCCGCGTCGACGGCACTGGCGAACTCGACCAGCATCTCGCCGCCGACGGTTTTCACGATGCGGCCGCGATGCGCCGTAACGGCCGGGTTGATCAGGGTCCTTCTGGCACTCTTCAGGTCGGTCAGCGTCCGCGCATCGTCCACGCGCATCAAACGGCCGTAGTCGGCGACATCAGCCGCCACCACCGCCGCCAACCGCCGTTCCAAGCGCTCGCTGGCCAAACAACCTCCACGATCGAAACGATCCGTCCGGTTGCATCAAAGCATGGCAAGGTAGCGCACGCCAGCTCACCAAAAGGCGGGCATCGCCGGAATCTAGCGCAGGCCTGCCGGCAATTCGAAGCCCTTGTACTCGCGCAGCAGCATCGCCTTGAGCACCGGCGTTTCCGGCCTGGCGTCGGGCCCGGGCACCGGATTGCTGTCCGCCTTGATGAAATCCGGTGGCGTCCCCGGCAATTTGTAGAGATTGAAGCCGTTCCGCCGCACCGCGAAATCGGCCTGCAGATAGCCGTCCGCCATCATGCTGCCGGCGGGCGCGAGGTAGAAGCCGTCCTCACGATAAGGCCCGAGCATCGAATAGGTCTTCGAGCCTTTCCGGACGCCGCTGAGCTGGCTGCTCAACCTTACCAGTTCGGTTTCGCGGCCGTCGATGTTGACATAGACCCGGCGCAGCGGCAGCTCGGCCTGGTCCTGCGTCACCACGCTGACGAGCACGAGCACATGCTTGGCCAGCGCGCGGTGTTCTTCCGCACTGGAGGCCCAGGAGAAATCCACCGAGGATCCTCGTGCCGCGCCCTTCGGCGCGACCTTCGCCGTGTCGATCGCGGACTTCTCCAGCCGCCCGGCCATGTCTTCGGGCGATACCGGGTTCTGCGATACCGGGCGCTGGGTGAGCTTTTGCGCGGACGCCGGCTGCGACAGCAACAACGCGAGCAGGAAGACCAGAAACCTTTGCATCACACCTTCTCGCACGCCCGTTCAGTGGCCGGTCCAAAATCCCGGCACCGCCGGCTCCAGCCTGCCGCCCGCCCGCACTGGCGCTATTCGCAGCGCCAGCCCGGTGGCATCGTCGGTTTCGACCGCGACACCGCTTAGTGTCGCGACACCGAACGCCGGTTCGAAACGGCCCGAGGGAATGCCGGTGACGAACCGGTGCAGCGGCTCTTCCTTCTGCATGCCGATGATCGAATCGTAATCGCCGGTCATGCCGGCGTCGCTCATATAGGCGGTGCCGCCGGGCAGCACCTGGTGATCGGCGGTGGGCACATGGGTATGGGTGCCGACCACAAGGCTGGCGCGGCCGTCGCAGAAGAATCCCATACCCTGTTTCTCGCTGGTCGCCTCGCCATGGAAATCGACCACGATGGCGTCGGCGGCTTCACGCAGCGGACAGGCGTCGAGCTCCTTGCCGACCGCGTTGAACGGATCGTTGAGCGGCTCCATGAAGACGCGGCCCATGGCGTTGATGACCAGCGCGCGCTTGCCGTTCTTGGTGTCGATCAGTGCGGCGCCGCGGCCCGGCGTATGGCGCGGAAAGTTCAAGGGGCGGATCAGGCGCGGCGCGCGCTCGATGAACACCAGCGCCTCCTTCTGATTCCAGGCGTGGTTGCCGAGCGTGATCGCATCCGCGCCGGCGTCGAGGAATTCCTGGTAGATCGCCTCGGTGATGCCGAAGCCGCCGGCCGAATTCTCGCCATTGACGATGACGAGATCGAGCGACCAGTCTCTGACCATGCCCGGGAGATGTTCTGAAATGGCGGTGCGGCCGGTTTTGCCGACGACGTCACCGATGAAGAGGATGCGCAAAATTCAGCTCCGGAAATCGAACACTTTCTTTTCCGTTAGCACATAATCCAGCGCCACGTCGTGCGGCTGGGCCGGAACCGCCTTTATTTGCTGCACGGCAAACGCCGTGCCGACGGCGGTAACGGCCTTCGCCTTGCGCAAATGCTCCAGCGTGAAATCGTAATGTCCGGCGCCATAGCCGATCCGGTGCCCCTCGGCGTCGAACGCCGCCAGCGGGATCAACATGATGTCGGGAATGAGTTCAGCGGCGGCCGGCGAAGGCTCGGGAATGCCGAGTGGCCCGAGCATCAGCCGATCGTTCCCGGACCACGCACGGAAGGCCAGCGACTTGCCACGCGCCATCACCGCCGGCAGCGCCAGCTTCGCGCCTGCTTCCGCGAGCTTGCGCATCAAGGGTGCCGGGTCGATCTCATTGCGGATTGGCGAATAACCCGACACGACCATGCCCGCCGTGATCTCAAACGGCAGGCCGCGCTTGGCGAGGGCTTGCGCGGCAGCCGCGCGCTGCTCATCGCTCAATGCATCGCGCTTTGCCAAAGCGGCAGCGCGAAGGTCTGCTTTCGAAGCACTTGCCGTCATGCAGCGTTCTGTTCCGCCGAACATCGCCCGCGAAGACGGACGAAGCGAAAGTTGCAGGGCCTGGGTGGTGAAGCCGGTAGAGTAAAATGCGACGCAAAAATCAACCGAAACAAAGTGCGAAGCCGCAGAGGCCGTTGAAGCGCTCGATCCCGGAGTTCCCTACGAAAGTAGGTGGGCACCATATGACCGGATCCACGGACCCGGCCAGGGACAGTTCCCTGAAGGATCGATAAGGCCCCGGGGATATATGGCTCCTGACGCGCGACGCAGCTTCGCCCACCCAATGTAGGCGTTAAAGGTCCAATCCGCCAGCGCTAACGCGCGATACACAAGCGAATGAGTTGGCACCCTCTCCCAGAGGGCCCCTCGGAATCGCACTGACATCTCGCTTCCGACCTTTGCCATTGACGCAGGATTATTTCGTATATACGATTTAATCAATGAAAATCATTTGGGACGAGCCGAAGCGCCTTGCAAACCTTGCCAAGCACGGAATGGACTTCGCAGACCTCAATGAGAGGTTCTTCGATCAGGCGTTTGTGCTTCCGGCGCTCGGGAATCGCCACCGCGCCATCGGCGTGAACATCCGCGGAGTCATCTGCGTCGTTTTTCGCGTACTACGGCAAGGAGGCCATCAGCATCATCAGCATGCGCCCCGCCAGCAGCATTGAGAGGAAGGCATATGAAGAAAGCCGCCGCTAAGAAGCGCCCTTCCAAGAAGGGCTACACTGCGAGCGACATGCGCGCAGTCAGTGACAATCCGGAGTGGACGAAGGAAGACTTCGCGAAAGCCCGCCCCTTCTATGAGGTCTTTCCGGAGTTGCGCAGAGGGCGGGGCCCGAACAAGGCGCCGACCAAGAAGCCCGTCTCTATCCGACTAAGCCCGGAAGTGATCGATCACTTCAAGCGTGGCGGGCCGGGTTGGCAGAGCAGGATTGATGAGGCTCTGGTCAAGGTTGTGCGGCGCAAAGCCGCCGGCTAGGCCGAGCCCGGCAAGCTTTGCCAGGCGGGGCGATAAGAAAATCGCTAACCGATCGCGACGCCGCCGCCGATGGTGCGGTTCAGCATTTGCGTGGTCTTTTCGATGCGGTCGGCCGCGGCATTGAGCGCGTTGGCGATCGCGGTCTGCGTCGTCCTAGCGCGATCGGTGGCTGCTACGCGCACATTGCGCAAGGCTTCGAGTTCTTCCTCGAGCGCACGGATGCGATGGTTGGCGTCGAGCAGTTCGTCGCACACGGTCAGCGCCGCCATCACGGTAAGCCGCGCATCGCCGATCTCGCCGAACTTGCCGCGCAGCGATTCGACGCGCGCTTCGAGGCTCTCGGCGAGCTTGAGCAGCCGCACCTCCTGCCCTTCCTCGCAGGCCATGCGGTACTGCCGGCCGTTGATGGTGACGTTGATGTGGCTCATGAGCTTTCTCCGGCGTCCAACACGGCGCGGATGGTGCCGATCGCGGCGTCGAGTTTTTCCGATATCTCGCGGTTGGTGCGCTCCAGCCGCCGGGTCTTCACCAGCGAGCCGTCGAGTTCGTCGGCGAGGCGCGAGCGGTCGGCGCCGAGTGCCTGGATCCGGCTCGCGAGTTCATTCTCGTCACGGTCGGCATCGCGCCGCCGCTCGGCCGCAGCTTCCAGCGCATCCAGCGCCGCCATCAGCCGCCTTGTTGCAGCGTCGATGTCGGCAAAGGCGAGCTCGGGGTTGCCGGCCCCGTTGGCGGGACGATCGCTCATGAGAGACAGCGCGCACCTTCGGTTAAGCCGGCCGCTCAGCAAAATCTGCGGTTCGGCAAGCGGTTAGGCCGCTAAATTTACGTGGCAAGCGAGGACAGCGCAACGCCCGCGCGAAGCTATGCACCGGTAGATCGGGCGAGCTTCGCGCCGGTCCCGTGGAAACCCGGTATCCGCTCTTCCGGATCATACGGATAAGCAACCTTTCGCACCGGAAGTGCGTTTCCTGAGCCTTGGACTCCGGGAATTGAGGTGCTATCCAGCCCTTAAGTCCTTCTGCCGAAGGGCAGCCCCATCACTGCAGTTCGCCGGCGGGCGGACATCAACCTCCTCATTTCAAGCGGATTTTCATCATGACGCAGGTCGATCATTCCCGTATGGCCAATGCGATTCGTGGCCTCGCCATGGATGCCGTCGAGAAGGCGAAATCCGGTCATCCCGGCCTGCCGATGGGCGCCGCCGACATCGCGACCGTGCTGTTCACCCAGTTCCTGAAATTCGATGCCGCCGAACCAAAGTGGCCGGACCGCGACCGTTTTGTCCTCTCGGCCGGGCACGGCTCGATGCTGCTGTATGCGTTGCTGTACCTGACCGGCAACAAGGACATGACGCTCGACCAGATCCGGAATTTCCGTCAGCTCGGATCGCTGACGCCGGGTCACCCCGAGAACTTCCACACCAAGGGTATCGAGACCACGACGGGTCCGCTCGGCCAGGGCATCGCGACTTCGGTCGGCATGGCGCTGGCGGAGAAGATGCTCGCGGCCGAGTTCGGCAAGAAGGTGGTCGGCCATCACACCTATGTGCTCGCCTCCGACGGCGACCTGATGGAAGGCGTGTCGCAGGAAGCGATCGCGATGGCCGGGCACTGGAAGCTCAACAAGCTGATCGTGCTCTACGACGACAACGGCATTTCGATCGACGGCCCGACTTCGATTGCCGATTCGGTCGACCAGGTGAAGCGCTTCAAGTCGGCCGGCTGGGCCGCCGAACTGATCGACGGCCATGATCCGAAGGCAATCGCCGCCGCGATCACCCGCGCTCAGAAATCCAACAAGCCGTCGCTGATCGCCTGCAAGACCACGATCGGCTTCGGCGCGCCGACCCGCGCCGGCACCGCAAAAGCCCATGGCGAGGCGCTCGGCGCCGAAGAGCTGAAGGGCGCCAAGGAAAAGCTCGGCATTTCGCTCGAGCCGTTCTCGGTGCCTGACGACGTCCTCAAAGCGTGGCGCGCCGCCGGCAGCCGCGGCGCTGCCGCACGCCAGGAATGGGAAAGTGTCTTCGGCGAACTGGGTCCGCGCAAGCGCGCCGAATTCGAGCGCCGACTGCGCCATGAGCGCCCGGCCTCGCTCGCCAAGGCGCTGCGCGACCACAAGAAGAAGCTGCTCGAGACGCCGCAGAACGTCGCGACCCGGAAATCCTCGGAATCGGCGATCGAGGCGATCGCCGGCGCAATGCGGATGGAATTCCTCGCCGGCTCGGCCGATCTGACCGGCTCCAACAACAACAAGGCGAAATCGGCTGTGGCGTTTTCCGCCAAGACGCCGAAGGGTCGCTTCATCCACTACGGCATCCGCGAGCACGGCATGGCCGCGGCCATGAATGGCGTCTTCCTGCATGGCGGTTTTGCGCCCAATGGCGCCACCTTCCTGGTGTTCACCGATTACGCGCGGCCGGCGATGCGGATCGCGGCGCTGATGGGCGCTGGCGTCGTCTATGTCATGACCCATGATTCGATCGGGCTTGGCGAAGACGGACCAACGCATCAGCCGGTCGAGCATCTGGCGGCGCTGCGCGCGATTCCCAACATGCGCGTGTTCCGGCCCTGCGACGCCGTCGAGGTCGCCGAATGCTGGGAGCTCGCGCTCAACCGCATCGACGGCCCGACAGTGCTGGCGCTGACCCGCCAGAACCTGCCGCAGTTGCGCACCACTGCCCCGAACGACAATCCCTGCAGCCACGGCGCCTATGAACTGGTCGCCGCGCAAGGCGAGGCAAAGGTCTCGCTGTTCGCCTCCGGCTCCGAGGTCGAGATCGCGGTCGCCGCCCAGAAGCAGCTAGCCGAACGCGGCATCGCGTCGCGGGTGGTTTCGGTGCCTTCGCTCGAATTGCTGCTGGCGCAGCCGGCGGACCGCCAGAAGTCCGTGATCGGCAACGCACCGGTCAAGATCGCGATCGAGGCCGCGGTACGCTGGGGCTGGGACGCCGTGATCGGCCAGGATGGTGAATTCATAGGCATGCACGGCTTTGGCGCCAGCGCGCCAGCCAAGGACCTTTACAAGCACTTCGGCATTACCGCCGAGGCTGTAGTTAACGCTGCCCTGAAGCGCCTATAGGTGCCCGTTTCCGAAGTTCGCGCGCCATTTGCGGCCCTGCGAACTTCGGACACAAAAGGGCAGTAGACGACAGCTAACTTTGCAGCGCCGCTTGTCGAGTTGAAGTTCCTGACGGCAACCATTGCAGGAACTTCAACTCTGCGGCGCTCTGCAGACGGTTGAGCTTGTTGGCAAAAAGGTCTACCTAAAAGCTCATCTTGACCGTTCTCGCCCGGCCGAACCGGGCGATCCGCCGTAAGCACCGCCGTGGAGCCATTCCGCGGGGGTGACACCAGCTATTAAAGGAGAAACGAGCATGGCAATCCGGGTCGCAATCAACGGATTTGGCCGCATCGGCCGCAATATCTTGCGGGCGATTGCGGAGTCCGGCCGCAAGGATATCGAAGTCGTAGGGATCAACGATCTCGGCCCGGTCGAGACCAACGCCCATCTGCTGCGTTTCGATTCCGTGCATGGCCGTTTCCCCGGCACCGTGACCGTCGACGGCGACTCGATCAACCTCGGCAACGGCAAGATCAAGGTTTCCTCCGAACGCGATCCGTCAAAACTGCCGTGGAAGGAACTCGGCGTCGACATCGCGATGGAATGCACCGGCATCTTCAGCGCCAAGGCCAAGGCCACTGCGCATCTGACCGCCGGCGCCAAGCGCGTGCTGGTATCCGCGCCGTCGGATGGCGCTGACGCCACGATCGTCTACGGCGTCAATCACGACAAGCTGACCCGCGACCATCTCGTGGTCTCCAACGGTTCCTGCACCACCAACTGCCTAGCCCCGATCGCCAAGGTCTTGAACGACACCGTCGGTATCGAAACCGGCTTCATGACCACGATCCACGCCTATACCGGCGACCAGCCGACGCTCGATACCCTGCACAGCGACCTCTACCGCGGCCGGGCCGCCGCGATGTCGATGATCCCGACCTCCACCGGTGCGGCCAAGGCGATCGGCCTCGTGCTGCCCGAGCTTCAGGGCAAGCTCGACGGCGTCGCGATCCGCGTGCCGACCCCGAACGTCTCTGTGGTCGATCTCAAGATCGTCGCCAAGCGCGCCACCGACGTGAAGGAAATCAACGAAGCGATGAAGCGCGCCTCCGAGCAGGAGCTGAAGGGCATTTTGGGCTATACCACCGCGCCCAACGTCTCGATCGACTTCAACCACGATCCGCACTCGTCCACCTTCCATGTAGACCAGACCAAGGTGCAGAATGGCACGCTGGTGCGGGTGATGTCCTGGTACGACAATGAATGGGGTTTCTCCAACCGCATGGGCGACACCGCCGTGGCGATGGGGAAGCTGCTGTAAGCTTACGTCTCGTGTCCCGGACGCGGTGCAGCGTGCTTCACGCTGCTCCTCAGAGCCGGGACCCATCTGCACCGCGACCACAGCCCCACCATGGGTCCCGGTTCTGCACAGCGGCGCTTCGCGCCGCGGTGCGCCCGGGACAAGAGACAGCCCAATGACAAAATCATTCCGCACCCTCGATGACGTCGACGTGAAGGGCAAACGCGTGCTGCTGCGCGTCGACCTCAACGTCCCCACCGACAATGGCCGCGTGACCGATGCCACCCGCCTGGAGCGCGTCGCCCCCACCATCATCGAGATTTCCAGCAAGGGCGGCAAAGTCATCCTGCTGGCGCATTTCGGCAGGCCGAAGGGACGCGACGTCAAGGAGTCGCTGAAGCCGGTCGCGGCGGCGCTGTCGGAGGTCATCAAGAAGCCGGTTGGTTTTGCCGATGACTGCATTGGCGAGGCTGCCGAGAAAGCAGTCGGCGCGATGAAGGATGGCGACATCCTCTGCCTGGAAAACACCCGCTTTCACAAAGAGGAAGAAAAGAACGATCCGGCCTTTGTCGCCGAGTTGGCAAAACTCGGCGACATCTGGGTCAACGACGCGTTCTCGGCGGCGCATCGCGCCCACGCCTCGACTGAAGGACTCGGCCACAAGCTGCCGGCCTATGCCGGCCGCACCATGCAGGCTGAGCTCGACGCGCTCGGCAAGGCGCTGGAAGCACCGACCAAGCCCGTGATCGCGATCATCGGCGGCGCAAAAGTATCGACCAAGATCGATCTGTTGGAAAACCTCGTCAGCAAAGTCGACGCGCTCGTCATCGGCGGCGGCATGGCCAACACCTTCCTGCACGCGCAGGGCGTCGGCGTCGGCAAATCGCTGGCCGAGAAGGATCTGGCGGCGACCGCGTTGCGGATCATGGAAAAGGCCGAGGCCGCGAACTGCGCCATCATCCTGCCCGTGGACGCCGTGGTCGCCTATCATTTCGCGGCCAATTCGCCCTCGCATGCCTATGGCCTCGACGCCATTCCGGCCGAAGGCATGATCCTCGACGTCGGCCCGCAATCGATCGCGCGGATCCACGCTGCGATCGACGACGCCGCGACGCTGGTCTGGAACGGCCCGCTCGGCGCCTTCGAAATGACGCCGTTCGACCGCGGCACCATGGTATCGGCCAGGCACGCCGCCGAGCGCACCAAGGCCAAGAAGCTGATCTCGGTCGCGGGCGGCGGCGACACCGTCGCGGCCCTGAACCAGGCCGGCGTGGCCGGCGATTTTTCCTATGTTTCGACCGCCGGCGGCGCGTTTCTTGAATGGATGGAGGGGAAACCCCTGCCCGGTGTCGAAGTTCTAAAAATTCGCTAGTACCTTCAACTGACAGCAGATCGAGCGCTTAGGCGCTGTAAATACAAGGAGAATTCGGATGGCTCGGATTACGTTGCGTCAACTGCTCGACCACGCGGCGGAGCATGATTACGGCGTGCCGGCCTTCAACATCAACAATATGGAGCAGGCGCTGGCCATCATGGAGGCCGCCTCCAGCCTGGATGCGCCCGTCATCATCCAGGCCTCGCGCGGCGCGCGCTCCTACGCCAACGACATCATGCTCAAGCACATGATGGACGCCGTCACCGAAATCTATCCGCAGATTCCGGTCTGCGTCCATCTCGATCACGGCAATGCTCCCGACACCTGCATGACCGCGATCCAGGCCGGCTTCACCTCGGTCATGATGGACGGCTCGCTGAAGGCCGACGGCAAGACGCCCGGCGATTGGGATTACAATGTCGGCGTCACCAAGACCGTCACCGGCATGGCCCATCTCGGCGGCATCTCGGTGGAAGGCGAGCTCGGCGTGCTCGGCTCGCTCGAAACCGGCATGGGCGACAAGGAAGACGGTCATGGCGCCGAAGGCAAACTGTCGCACGACCAGTTGCTGACCAATCCCGACGAGGCCGTCAAATTCGTCCAGGAGACCAAGGTCGACGCGCTGGCGATCGCAATGGGCACCTCGCACGGCGCCTACAAGTTCACCCGCAAGCCCGACGGCGACATCCTCGCCATGAACGTGATCGAGGAGATCCACCGCAAGCTGCCGAACACGCATCTGGTGATGCATGGTTCGTCCTCGGTGCCGCAGGACCTGCAGGAGATCATCAACGCCAACGGCGGCAAGATGAAGCCGACCTGGGGCGTGCCGGTTTCCGAAATCCAGCGCGGCATCAAGCACGGCGTGCGCAAGATCAACATCGACACCGACAACCGCATGGCGATGACCGGGCAGATCCGCAAGGTTCTGAAGGACAATCCGGAAGAGTTCGACCCGCGCAAATATCTCAAGCCGGCGATGGAAGCGATGACCAAGCTGTGCAAGCAGCGGCTGCAGGAATTCAACACCGCGGGCCAGGCCAGCAAGATCAAGAAGGTGCTGACCACGGCCGAAATGGCCAAGCGCTACAGCAAGGGCGAGCTCGATCCCAAGGTCGCCTGACCCCGCGCCAACCCGCCGCGGAGGCTGCCGGCCGCGACGAACGTTTTCTAGGCAATTGCCCGAGAACCGCCTATTTTGGTTTGCAAGGCAGGTGTCTGGAGAACGGATCGATGAATCTCGCTGACCTCAACAAGGTCGCCCTCGCCATGGTCACGCCGGGCAAGGGCATACTCGCCGCTGACGAGTCCTCAGGTACGATCAAGAAGCGGTTCGACGCCATCAGCGTCGAATCGACCGAGGAGACGCGCCGCGACTACCGGGAAATGCTGTTTCGCTCGCAGGAGGCGATGAGCAAATACGTCTCGGGCGTCATCCTCTATGACGAAACCATCTGGCAGAACGCCAAGGACGGCACGCCGCTGGTCAAGCTGATCGAGCAGTCCGGTGCCATCCCCGGCATCAAGGTGGATGAGGGGACCCAGGGCCTGCCCGACTGCCCCGGCGAACTGATCACGGCCGGGCTCGACAAGCTCGCCGAGCGCCTGAAGAAATATTACGAGCGCGGCGCACGGTTCGCCAAATGGCGGGCGGTGATCGACATCGGCCACGGCACTGACGGCCGGAACATTCCCTCCATGACCGCGATCCATGTCAACGCGCATGCGCTCGCCCGCTACGCCGCGTTGTGCCAGCAGGCGCAGATCGTGCCGATCGTCGAGCCGGAAGTGTTGATGGACGGCGATCACGACATCGACCGCTGCTTTGAGGTGACCCAGCGCGTCCTGAACAAGACATTCCAGGAATTGCGGATCCAGCGCGTCGCGCTGGAGGGCATGATCCTGAAACCCAACATGGCGATCGCAGGCAAGAAAAGCCCGAAACCGTCGTCCGTCGAGGAGGTCGCGGAGAAAACCGTCCGGCTATTGAAGAGCTGCGTTCCGGCCGCCGTCCCCGGCATCGCCTTCCTCTCCGGCGGACAGTCCGACGAGGATGCGACTGCGCATCTCAATGCCATGAACCGGATCGGCGGCCTGCCCTGGCGGCTGACCTTCTCCTACGGCCGCGCGCTGCAGGCGGCGCCGCAAAAGGCGTGGTCGGGCAAGGCCGAGAACGTCGCGGCCGGCCAGCGCGCCTTCACGCACCGGGCGCGGATGAATGCGCTGGCGAGCAAGGGTGAGTGGGAAGCCGGCCTGGAAAAGAAGGTGGCATAGCATTGGCCGCTAAACCCGTTCCGCAGCGCCCGGTGCCGCGCCTCTATCTCGCGACATCGGTCGTGGACGACCCGTCGCAGCTCATCGCCAGCCTCCCCGGACTGCTCGCCGCGGCCGACGTCGCCGCCGTGCTGCTGCGGCTGCGCGAGACCGACCAGCGCACCATGATCTCGCGGATCAAGGCGCTGGCGGCCCCGGTCCAGGACGGCGGCGCGGCGCTGCTGCTTGATGGCCATGTGGAGCTGGTGGCCCGTGGCGGCGCCGATGGCGCGCATCTGACCGGGTTAGCTGCCATCGAAGACGCCTTCCCGTCCCTGAAGCCCGATCGCATCGCCGGCGTCGGCGGCCTCGCCACGCGGCACGATTCGATGGCCGCGGGCGAAGCGGGTGCGGACTACGTGCTGTTCGGTGAACCCGACGCCAAAGGCGAGCGCCCCTCGGCGGAAGCGATCGCCGAGCGCCTGCAATGGTGGGATGAATTGTTCGAACCGCCCTGCGTCGGCTATGCGGCCTCACGCGAGGAGGCCCGCGAATTTGCCGCCGCGGGTGCGGATTTCGTGCTTGTCGGCGATTTCATCTGGGCCGATCCGCGCGGGCCCGAGGCGGCGCTGGTCGATATCGAGCAGACGATCACGCAAGCACACGCCGACGCGTTTGGAAAAAACAAGAGCACGGACAACGCCACCGAGCCGACGACCGGACGGGGATAGCGCCGGACATGAGACTGCTGCGTCCGATATCGATCCTTGGCTGCTGCCTGATGGCGGCGGCCGGCGCATCGGCGCAGATCTCGCTGACGCCGCCCGCTGCGCAAACGCCAGCGCCTGCCAGCAAGCCGGCCGCGAAGAAAGAGGCGCCCAAAGCGACGACCAAAGAGACTTCCAAGGATGCTTCCAAGGAGGCTCCGAAGCCGAAGGCGCCCGCTGTCGCCAAGAAGCCTGCGGCCACGCCCAAACCGGCCGCGACGCCCGCTCCGACAGCTTCACCCACGCCCAGCTTTGACGATCCCAATGTCGATCTCGTCTACGGCGCCTATCAGCGCGGCCTCTACAAGACCGCGCTCGATCTGGCGCTGACGCGGGCGCAATATGCCGGCGACGCCAAGGCGATGACGATGATCGGCGAGCTCTACTCCGGCGCCCTCGGCGTCAAGCGCGACTACGCGAAAGCCATCGAATGGTACCAGCGCGCCGCCGACGCCGGCGACCGCGAGGGCATGTTTGCGCTGGCGATGATGAAGCTTTCCGGCCGCGGCGGCCCGGTCAACCGCGAGCAAGCGGTCAAGCTGCTGGCTTCCGCCGCCAAGCTCGGCAGTCCCAAGGCGGCGTATAATTTGGCGCTGCTGTATCTCGACGGGCAGACGCTGCCGCAGGATGTGAAACGTTCAGCCGAATTGCTGCGGGTCGCGGCCGACGCAGGAAACCCGGAAGCGCAATACGCGCTTGCGACCTTCTACAAGGAAGGCACCGGCGTGCCCAAGGACATCGACAAGGCGGTGCGCCTGCTGCAGGCCGCGTCGCTGGCCGACAATGTCGATGCCGAGGTCGAATACGCGATCGCGCTCTATAACGGCACCGGCACACCGAAGAACGAGGCCGCCGGGGTCGCGATGCTCCGCAAGGCGGCCCGGCAAAACAGCCCGATTGCGCAGAACCGCCTCGCCCGCGTGCTGGTCAGTGGACAGGGCGCGCCGGTGGACAAGGTCGAGGCCCTGAAATGGCACATTGTCGCCAAGACCGCCGGCAAGGGCGATCCGATGCTGGACGATGCGCTGGCGGACCTCGGTCCCGAGGACCGCGCCAGGGCCCAGGAGGCCGCCCGCAAATGGATCGGCAACGACAAGAAATGACGCCTTGACGGCGACACATCGTCAGGGCACCCAGTCTCTCAACCCTTGCACTACCCTTGGCGGCATTGGCCGTTTCCCTCCTAACCCATAAGCCCCGCATCATGCTGCATTCAGCCCTTATCAACGTCATGGTGAAAGCCGCGCGCCACGCCGGCCGCAGCCTCAAGCGCGACCTCGGCGAGGTCGAGCATCTGCAGGTGTCGCTGAAGGGGCCTGCGAATTTCGTCACCATGGCCGACAAGCGCGCCGAGGAACTGCTCTATGCGGATCTGACCAAGTCGCGGCCGGGTTACGGCTTCATCGGCGAGGAAGGCGGCACGCGCGAAGGCGCCGACAAGAGCCATACCTGGATCGTCGATCCGCTGGACGGCACGACGAACTTCCTGCACGGCATTCCGCAATTCGCGATCTCGATCGGCCTGCAGCGCGAAGGCACCATCATCGCCGGCGTGATCTACAATCCGGCCAATGACGAGCTTTACATCGCCGAGCGCGGCAAGGGCGCGTTCCTCAACGACCAGCGGCTGCGCGTCGCCGGCCGGCGCCAGCTCGACGAATGCGTGGTCGGCTGCGGTCTGCCGCATATCGGACGCGGCGATCATGCTCAGTCGCGGCTGGAAATGACCGCGATCCAGCAGCGGGTTGCTGGCCTTCGAAGGTTCGGCGCCGCCTCGCTCGACATGGCCTTCGTCGCCGCCGGCCGCCTCGACGGCTATTGGGAGCGCAATCTTCAACCATGGGACATGGCAGCCGGACAGATCATGATCCGCGAAGCCGGCGGCGTCGTGTCAGGCATGGCGGGCGACGACGATCCGCTCACGACCGGTCACCTGATCTGCGGCAACGAGTTCGTGCACAAAGAGCTGGTGAAGATTCTGAAGCCGCTGTAAACGGCGCCGCCGCCGCCGCGGCCACCACGCTCCTCTCCGCTCTTGTACTGGCGATCTACCTCTGGCATCGGACCCTCCCTGCCCGAACGCGGCGGCACGACCTGCTTTGCCGCGAACTATGATCCGCCACGTCCCATCGATCTGTCCTCGCCCAGAAATGACAAGCGCAGATCAGGCGAAGTGAGTTCGATGCGGATCGAGATTGATCTCGATCCCGACGAAAGCCCTACCGCAGCGATCCATCGGGTGGCGGCTACGACTGGCGCTACAGCCTGCGCCTTGCTGCCGACCTCGCCAACGGCGAACGCCTGGCGAGCGGCGCCATCTGCGAATGGCACGCCACGTTCATCGACCGGATCATGCCCACCCTGTCCTGCTACATCGATTGTGAAGGCGGCAGCGTCACCGTCTGGCGCACGTTCGGGCGCAGCGCGCTCTCCGCCCGCTTCGAGGCGGGCGAGCGGCTCAGGACGGGCGGAAGTTGCGGTGCCGGCGGCAGCCTGTTTATGGGCGCGGAACGGGATGCCAGGAGCCTGCCGGTCGATGCGACGGGCCGTTGCGGTGAATGATCGCTACTCCGCCGGCCTCGGCGCGGCCTGCGCTTCCGCCACCACTTCCCGGTCTCCCGCAAAGAACCTTTGCACCACGACGAAGAACACCGGCACCATCAGCAGCGCCAGGATCACGACCGCGATCATGCCGCCCATCACGCTGGTGCCGAGCGCCTGCTGGCTGGCGCCGCCGGCGCCGGTCGCGATCACCATCGGCAGCACGCCGCAAACGAAGGCGAGACCGGTCATCAGGATCGGGCGGAAACGCAAGGTACAGGCTTCGATCGTCGCTTCGACCAGCGGCTTGCCTTGCGCGCGCAGCTCCTTGGCAAACTCGATGATCAGAATGGCATCTTTCGCAGCCAGTCCGATGATGGTGATCAGGGCGACGGTGAAGTAAACGTCGTTCGGCAAGCCGCGCAACGACGCGGCCAGCACCGAACCGCAGATGCCAAGCGGCACCGTCAGCAGCACGGCGAGCGGAATGGTCCAGCTTTCATAGAGCGCCGCCAGACACAGGAACACCACCAGCGCCGACAGGCCAAGCAGGAACGGCGCCTGCGAGCCCGAGAGCTTCTCCTGCAGCGATTGCCCGGTCCACTCAAAGCCGAAGCCGCGCGGCAGCTTGCCGGCGAGCCGCTCCATCTCGGCGATGGCATCGCCCGAGGTAAAGCCGGGCTTGGCTTCGCCGCTGATGCGTACCGCGGGATAGTAGTTGAAGCCGGCGATCTGCGTCGGCCCCTTCGACCATTCGACGGAGGCGAACGAGGACAGCGGCACCAGCTGGCCACGGCTGTTCTTGACGTTGTAGTTCAGGATGTCGTCGGCGTTCATGCGGCTGCCGCGGTCGGCCTGCACGATCACGCGCTGCATCCGGCCCCGGTTCGGGAAGTCGTTGATGTAGTTCGATCCGAGATTGGTCGAGATGGTGTTGTTGATGTCCTCGAAGGTGACGCCGAACGCGCCGGCCTTCTCGCGGTCGATCATCAGATTGACCTGCGGCCCCGGCGGCAGGCCTTCGACATAGACCTTTTGCAGCACGCGGCTGGCATTGGCTTCCGCGATCAGCTGCTCGGCGGCGCTCACCAGCGCCGGATAACCCTTCTGGCCGCGGTCCTGCAGGCGGAATGAGAAGCCCGAGGAGTTGCCGAGATTATCGATCGGCGGCGGCTGCAGCGCGGAAATCCGGGCGTCACGGATCGAGGACAGATCGCGGTTGATGTCGTTGACGATCGCCGCGGCCGAATCCTTCGGTCCGCGATCCGACCAGTCCTTCAGCGTGATGAAGGCCTGCGCGGTGTTGATGCCCTGGCCGAGGAAGCTGAAGCCGGTGAGGAAGGTGACGTTCTCGACGCCGGAACGCTTGGCCAGATATTGCTCGACCTTCTCGACCGCCGCCTCGGTGCGGGCGTAGGACGAGTCAGCCGGCGTCTGCACGTCGGTGGTGATGAAGCCCTGGTCGTCGACCGGGAGGAAGCCGCCGGGCAAGCGAATAAAGGCCCAGCTCAGCCCGACGATCAGCGCCGCATAGATCAGCATCAGTCGGCCGGTTCGCTTTAAGGAGTGCCCGACGACGCGCGTATAACCATCCTTGGTGCCGTCGAGCGCGCGGTTGAACCAACCGAAAACGCCCTTCCGGGCATGGCCGTGGCCGGCCGTGACCGGCTTGAGCAAGGTCGCGCACAGCGCCGGCGTCAGCGACATCGCCAGCAGCGCGGAGAACGCGATCGCCGCGACCATCGTTACCGAGAACTGCCGGTAGATGACGCCGACCGATCCCGGAAAGAACGCCATCGGCACGAACACCGCGATCAGCACCAGCGTAATGCCGATGATGGCGCCTGTGATCTGCGACATCGCCTTGCGGGTGGCCTCCTTCGGCGGCAGGCCCTCCTCGGACATGATACGCTCGACGTTCTCGACCACCACGATGGCGTCGTCGACCAGAATGCCGACCGCCAGCACCATGCCGAACATCGTCAGCATGTTGATGGAGTAACCGGCCGCCAGCAGGATCGCGCAGGTGCCGAGCAGCGCCACCGGCACCACGATGGTCGGGATGATCGTGTAGCGGATGTTCTGCAGGAACAGGAACATCACGATGAAGACCAGCACGATGGCCTCGACCAGCGTCATCAGCACCTTTTCGATCGAGGCCTTCACAACGGGCGTGATGTTGTAGGGAATTTCATAGGCGATGTTGGCCGGGAAGAAGCGCGACAGCTCCTTCATCTTGGCTTCGACCGCGCTTGCGGTCGCCAGCGCATTGCCGGTCGGCGACATCAGCACCGACAGACCCGCCGTTGGTTTGCCGTTAAGCCGCGTGTTGAACTGATAGCTCAATCCGCCGATCTCGATCCGGGCCACGTCGCGCAGCCGCACCGTCGAGCCGTCCGCATTGGCACGCAGGATAATCGAGCCAAATTCGTCCGGCGACGAGAGCTGTCCCTTGACCAGCACCAGCGCCGAAATCTTCTGGTCATCCGTGCTCGGCTCGGCGCCGATGCTGCCGGAGGCTACCTGCGCGTTCTGCGCCGTGATCGCCTTGTTGACGTCATCGGCGGTCAGCCCGTAGCCGACCAGCCTGGCCGGATCGACCCAGATACGCAGACTGCGTTCAGTGGAGTAGAGCGTGGCGCGGCCGACGCCGGGAATGCGCCTGATTTCGCCGAGAACGCTGCGAATCATGAAGTCGCCGAGGCCGACCTCGTCGAGGCTTCCGTCGGTCGAGCGCAGCGTGATGATCTGCAGCACGGCGCTGGAAGCTTCCTCGATCAGGATGCCCTGCTGGATCACCGCGCGCGGCAGACGTGCCTCGACGCGCTTGATGCGATTCTGCACCTCCACCGACGCCGTCCCCGTGTCGGTGCCGGGCACGAAATTGGCGATGATCTCGACCTGACCGAGCGAGTCGCTGGTGGATTCGAAGTTCAGGATGCCGTTGGCGCCGTTGAGCTCTTCCTCGATCAGCCGCGTGACGCTGTTGTAGAGGTTTTCCGGCGACGCGCCGGGATAGCTGGTCGAGATCGAGATCGAGGGCGGTGCGATGATCGGATATTGCGCGATCGCCAGCAACGGGATCGAGATCGCGCCGATCAGACAGATGAAAAGCGCGACGACCCAGGCGAAGATTGGCCTGTCGATGAAGAAACTCGGCATCTAATCTACCGTGTCGCTTGCGCGGACGGCTTGGCGCCAGCGAAATCGGCGGACGCGTCGGCCTCGGTCAGCAGCTGCGGCCGGACCTTATCGCCGGCGGCAAACTTCTGGAATCCCTCGACGATGACCCTGTCTCCGGCCTTCAAGCCCTCGGTGACGAACCACTGGCCGCTCTGCAGCGAGCCGGTGCGTACCGGCTGGACGGCGACGAGGTTGTCGCTCTTGACCACGAACACTTCGCTGCCGCCGCCGCCATTACGCTGGATCGCCTGCTGCGGCACCGCGATGGCGTCGGTATCGATGCCCTGCTCGATCAGCACGCGGACATACATGCCCGGCAGCAATTCGCGCCTCGGATTGGGAAACTCGCCGCGCAACGTCACCTGCCCGGTATGGGCATCGACCTTGGCGTCCGAGAACAGCAATCTGCCGGCAATCGGATAAACCGAGCCGTCGTCCAGCACCAGGCGAACCTTCATGGCGTCGGGCGCGATACGGTCGAGATCGCCGCTCTCCACCGCCCGGCGCAGCTGATTGAGTTCGTTCACCGATTGGGTGAAATCGGCATAGATCGGATCGAGCTGCTGGATGGTCGCAAGGCTCGTGGTTTCGTTCTGCACGACAAGCGCGCCTTCGCTCACCAGCGCGGCGCCGACGACGCCGTCGATCGGGGCGCGAATGGTCGCATAATCTAGATTGAGCTTGGCGCGGGCAACGTCGGCCTTGCGGCCTTCGACATCGGCGGCCGCCTGACGCTCGGCCGAGATGGCCTTTTCGTTCTCGGCTTCGGGGGCTGCGCGCTGGCTAGTCAGCGTGGCGATGCGGCGTGCATGCGATGCGGCCTGATCGAGCGTGGCTTTGGCGCGCGCCAGCGCGGCTTCGGTCGATTGCACCTCGACCTCGAACGGCCGCGGATCGATTCTGTAGAGGGCGTCGCCGGCCTTGACCTCGCTGCCCTGATGGAACAGGCGCTCGACGACAATCCCGGACACCCGCGGCCGCACTTCGGAAACACGGGTCGGCGCGATACGGCCCGGCAATTCGCGGATAATCGCACGCGCCTGAGGCCTCACGGTAACGACACTGACGTCTGGCTCGGAAGAATGTGGCACGGCAGCCGTTGCAGCGGTTGGCTCTTTGCATCCAGCCAACAGCGGCGCCATCGCAAGGAGCATGAGCGCGAGGCCAGCCGATTGCGCACGAATTCCAGACATCAGAAATATCGCCCCTTAGTCGAGTTGAAGCGCAAACAAATGTTTGCGCGATATGTCGCGAAGACACCGCGTTCTTGTTGAGATCAAGGATAGGATGAGTTTGCTGCGATGCAATGCGCATTCGCGGCGGCCCAATGTCACACGACGCTATCACACTGAACAAACAGCGGTTTTGTTGACTCACTGGATTGTGACAACGTCACGCTTCAGCGCGTCGGAATGGAACGCAACAAGTGTAAGCGGGAACCGGCGCTCCAAACGCGGCATCCCGCGAATTTGCGCAAAACTGGCGCGAATCACTGCTCCCCGTTAACCAGCCGTCTTCATCCGGTAGTGGCTGATACCCCATTCGCTGCCGTCGGCGTAGCCGAACAGGCCTGACGTTGCGAGGAAGAACCAGCGCCAGCGCCGCATCCACAACGCGGTCTCGCGGCCATAGACAGGACGCAACACCGCTTCGATCTCCTCGCGGTGCAGATCGAAATTGGCCAGCCAATCCTGCGCGGTGCGGTGATAATGCAGCCCGCTCCAGCGCCATTCCTTTTCGATTTCGAGCAGATCGGAATATTGCCGGATCAGATGGTGGCTCGGCATCATGCCGCCGGTGAAGAAATGCTGCGCGATCCAGTCCTCGCCATCGGCGCGGTCGAACAGGTAGGCGCCCGAGCGATGGGTGAAGATGTGCATGAAGAAGCGGCCGTCGGGCTTCAGCCACGAACGGATCCGCGACATCAATTCGCGCCAGTTCAGCAGGTGCTCGAACATCTCGACGGAGACGATGCGATCGAACTGCGTCTGCGGATCGAACAAATTCATCTCCGCGGTAACCACACGCAGATTCTTCAATCCGCGCTTGCCGGCTTCGCCCTCGATGAATTCGCATTGTGAGGCGGAGTTCGATACTGCCGTCACTTCCGAATGCGGGAATTGCCGCGCCATCCACAGCGACAGCGAACCCCAGCCGCAGCCGAATTCGAGAATCGATTGGCCGTCGGCGATATCGGCATGCCCGACAGTCTGACGCAGCGCCTCCTCTTCGGCCTCCTGCAATGTCGTGGCCGGCTCCCGGTAGAAGCACGAGGAATATTTGCGGTGTGGCCCGAGGACAAGCGCGAAGA
Source organism: Bradyrhizobium sp. AUGA SZCCT0169 (assembly GCF_018130085.1). Taxonomy (NCBI): domain Bacteria; kingdom Pseudomonadati; phylum Pseudomonadota; class Alphaproteobacteria; order Hyphomicrobiales; family Nitrobacteraceae; genus Bradyrhizobium; species Bradyrhizobium sp. AUGA SZCCT0169. Next base: position 55,233 of record NZ_JAFCMC010000041.1, read on the forward strand.
ACGCCGACGGCACCTCGTGATGCTGCGCGGTGGCCTCGTCGCTGTATTCGGCGATGGCACGCGCGGCCATCTCGTCGGCAAACCAGGCGTCGCTTTCGGCGTTGCCGATGGCGAGTCTTGTTGCGGTGCGCGAACACAGCCGGTGGATCGCGGCACGGATGATGACGTCAGGCAGCGGCACCCGCTCAGCAGTGCCGATGATCGTGGAAACAAAGCTCATGTGACCACTCCCTTTTCTGAGCACGATCCATTTTGGATAACCGGCCTCCACTTTCGGGGATCATCTTGCGGCGACAGCGAGAAGAACTGACGGGCACGCAACGGATAGTCGCGATAGCGGTGATCGCGCGAGCGCAGCAGCTGCGGCTCCCGCGACGGAATGCCGGTTACACGGGCCAAACCGAGCGAAAGGGTCCAGATTGCATTCACCCAGCCGGCATTGCCGGTGCGTGGCTGCACCATCCGGGCGGCCGCCATCCGGACCGAGAGCAAAACGGCCATCGCCGCCGGCGCTTCGAGATGCAGGACCGTCATGAAAATCCCGGTTGGACAAAGAACGTTTCCAAAATACGCTCAAGTCAAAGCCCGGTTTCGGCGTGAAGTTCCCCCTCGTTTGCCTGAAACAGCGCTTTCCGATCTTTTTTCTCAGCCGTGCTGTGCCATATTGGCCTCCCAAACGCGGCTTTTCGCAACGGAAGACCCCCGCAATGCCCCAAGGCCCCTCCGCCCGCTCCGAAATGGAGATCGAGCTCACCAAATTGTCGTCGCCACAGATCTTTCTAGTGCGGATGCTGGTGTTCCTGGTGCTGTGCGGCCTGGTCATGACCGTGCTCTACAAGCAGATCGTCACCGCGTTCTTCGCCAATCCCGGCCTCAACGCCCTGATCGGCGCGGTGCTTCTGATCGGCATCATCCTGTCGTTCCGGCAGGTGATCCGGCTCTACCCGGAAGTCTCCTGGGTCAACAATTTCCGCATCGCCGATCCCGGTCTCGCCATCGACCGGCGTCCCACGCTGCTGGCGCCGATGGCGGCGATACTCGGCGGCGAGCGCACCGGGCGGATGTCGATCTCGCAGCAGACCATGCGGCATTTGCTGGATTCGATCGCAACAAGGCTGGACGAAGCCCGCGACATCTCCCGCTACATGACCGGCTTGCTGGTCTTTCTCGGCCTGCTCGGCACCTTCTGGGGCCTGATCGAAACCGTAGGCTCCGTCGGCCAGGTGATCGAGGGGCTGAAGGTCGGTGGTGATTCGGGCTCGCTGTTCGATACCCTGAAGGAGGGTCTGGCGGCGCCGCTCAAGGGCATGGGCATTTCGTTCTCCTCCTCGCTGTTCGGCCTCGCCGGATCGCTGATCCTGGGTTTCCTCGACCTGCAATCGAGCCAGGCGCAGAACCGCTTCTATACCGACCTGGAAGACTGGCTCGCCTCGACCGTGCGCGAATATTCAGGCGACGGCACCACCGGTGTTTCCGGCGAGCTGCAGCACGCGATGGAGCGGCTGCGTGCGGTGGTCGAGGAAGGCGGCAGCAGCCGCAGCACCACGGCGGCGATGGCCAATCTCGCCGAAGCCATTCAGGGCCTGGTCGCGCATATGCGCACCGAGCAGCAGATGATCCGCGAATGGGCCGACGGCCAGGGCGAACAGAACCGCGAGATCAAGAAACTGCTGGAGCGGATCGCGCGCCAACCCGAGAAAAGTTAACAGCATGATCCCGAAAAGTGGCGTTCCGGTTTTCGGATAAGATCATGCTCAGACATAAAGAGATTTAGCCGATGGCCCTCGCGCGTGCACGCCGCAACGAATCGGGAATGAACTACTGGCCGGGCTTCGTCGACGCGCTGTCGACGCTGGTGCTCTCGATCGTGTTCCTGCTCTCGGTGTTTCTCGTTGTGCAGTTCTTCCTGTCGCAGGAAGTTACCGGCAAGGATAAGGCGCTGGAGGCGCTCAACGCCAAGATCGCGCAGTTGAACGATCTGCTGTCGCTGGAAAAACTCACCGGATTGAACCTCAGCGACCAGCTCTCGCAGGCGCGCGCCGGATTGACATCGGTGGAAGCGGAGCGCGATCGCATCAAGGGGCTTTATGAGGGGCTCGCCGGCGCCGGCAACGACGCCCAGGGCCGCGCCAACGAACTCAACAAGGCGCTGGATTCCGAGAAGGCGGTGACGTCGCGCGCGCTGGCGCAGATCGAGGTGCTGAACCAACAGATCAGCGCGCTGCGCCGGCAGCTCGCCGCGCTTGAAGAAGCGCTCGACGCCTCCGAAAAGCGCGACAAGGAATCGCAGGGCCGCATTGCCGATCTCGGCCAACGGCTCAACGTGGCGCTGGCGCAGCGGGTGCAGGAACTGACGCGCTACCGTTCCGAGTTCTTCGGGCGGCTGCGTGCGATTCTCGGCAATCGGCCGGATGTGCGGATCGTCGGCGATCGCTTCGTGTTCCAATCCGAGGTGTTCTTCGACACCGGACAAGCCTTGCTGCTGCCCGAAGGCCGCGCCGAGCTCGACAAGCTTGCTTCCGCGCTGGTCGAACTCGATAGCAAGATCCCGACTGAAATCGCCTGGGTGCTGCGGGTCGACGGCCACACCGACGTGCGGCCGATCATGAACAGCCCGGTGTTCAAGTCGAACTGGGAACTGTCATCGGCGCGCGCGATCTCGGTGGTGCAGTATCTGGTCTCGCTCGGCGTCCCCGCGCAGCGGCTGGTCGCCGCAGGCTTTGCCGAATTCCAGCCGCTCGACACGGCGCCGACCGAGGAAGCCTACAAGCGCAACCGCCGCATCGAGCTGAAGCTGACGGAACGGTAAGGGTGCCAACACTGTCATTGCCGGGCTTGACCCGGCAATCCATCAAGAGAGATTCTTTCGAAGTGGGTGGATGCCCGGATCAAGTCCGGGCAGGACGAGCGGGGTTTAGATCCCCTCGAACTGCAGCCGCGCCAGCCTTGCATACAGCCCGTTCGCCGCAACCAGCTCGGCATGCGTGCCCTGTTCGACGATGCGGCCCTGGTCCATCACCATGATGCGGTCGCAGGACAGGACGGTCGCGAGCCGGTGCGCGATCACCAGCGTGGTGCGGTGGCGCATCAATTCCTCCAGCGCGGTCTGCACCAGGGTCTCGCTTTCGGCATCGAGCGCGGAGGTTGCTTCGTCGAGCAGCAACAGCGGGGCATCGCGCAGGATGGCGCGGGCGATCGCGATGCGCTGGCGCTGGCCGCCCGACAGGGTCACGCCGCGCTCGCCAAGCTGTGCCTCGAAACCGTCAGGCAGGCGGCGAATGAATTCGGTGGCATGCGCCTGATCGGCCGCGCGTTCGACCTCGGCATCGCTGGCATCAGGCCGGCCGAAGCGAATGTTTTCACGGGCGGTTGCCGCGAACACCACCGAGTCCTGCGGCACCAGCGCGATGCGCGCGCGTAACTCGCGTGGATCGGCCGACCTGACCGGAACGGCGTCGACCGAAATCGTTCCGCTGGCGGGATCGTAGAACCGCAGCAAGAGATGAAATAGCGTGCTCTTGCCGGCGCCTGACGGGCCGACGATCGCGACCTTCTCTCCGGCCCGCACCGACAGCGAGACGTTGTCGATCGCCCGTACGTCCGGGCGCGTCGGGTAGTTGAAGCTGACATTCTCAAACCCGACATCGCCGCGCGCAGGCACCGGCAGGGCGACCGGCGAGGCCGGCGCCGTGATCTGCGGCTTGACGCGCAGGATCTCGAACAGCCGTTCGGCAGCGCCCGAGGCGGCCGAGACTTCACCCCACACCTCGCTGAGCTGGCCGAGGCCCGTCGCAGCGAACGCCGCATAGAGCACGAACTGGCCGAGCCGGCCCGGGCTGATCGAACCGGTCAGCACGTCGTGCGAGCCGACCCACAGGATGACGACGACGCTGGAAAACACGATGAAGATGATGATCAAGGTCAGCACCGCGCGCGCCCGCGTCGAACTGCGCGCGGCGTCATAGGCCTGTTCGACCTCGCGGCCGAAGCGCGTCGCGGCCAGCCGCTCGCTGGTATAGGCCTGCACCGTCCTGATAGCGCCGACCAGCTCGGAGGCATAGGCGCTGGCGTCGGCCAGCGTGTCCTGTGCGTTGCGCGACAGCCGCCGCACCCAGCGTCCGAACGCGACCAGCGGAATCACGATCACCGGGATCGCCAGCAGCACGAACAGCGAAAGCTTTGGGCTCGTGATCACCATCATGGTGGTGGCGCCGATGAACAGCATCAGGTTGCGCAGCGCGATCGACACCGACGCGCCCACCGCCGACTTGATCTGGGTGGTGTCAGCGGTGAGCCGCGACACCAGTTCGCCGCTGCGGGCGGAATCGAAGAACGAAGGCGACAGCGAGATCAGGTGCGCGAACACGTCGCGCCGCAGGTCCGCAACGATGCGCTCGCCGATGGTCATGACCAGGTAGAACCGCGACGCGCTGGCGCAGGCCAGCACCGCAACGACCGCGATCATCACGCTGAAATAGCTGTTGATCATCGCAATGCCTTCGGGGCTGAAGCCGAAGTCGATCATGCGCCGCACCGCGATCGGCACCACCAGGGTCGTCACCGCCGCGACGGTCAGCGAGATAAACGCCAATATCGCCCGGCCGCGGTAGCGCGCGACGTAGGGCGCCAGCGCCAGCAGGGGACGCAGTTTTGCGCCGGTTTTGGCCGGCGACTGCGTCAGCTGGGTTTCGATGAAGGCCTCTTCCTCGAGCAGCGCGTCGCGCCGCGGCGGCACGCCGCCGGGTGGGTCTTCAAGCTGTTCGGCTGCGCTCATGAAAAGGGACCAGTTTCGATGCCCCCAGATAGGCCCCGGAAGCGGCGCTGGCAAATCCGGCAGATCGGCCCATCAGACGGCTCTGGCAGCTTGTTTTGGCGGCCTTGTTGCGTTATAGACCCGCCCAAATCCCGTACCCCTGACATTTCGAGACGGGCGCAGGCGCGCCGAAGGATATGCCATGAAAGCCGAAATTCACCCGAATTATCATACGATTACGGTCGTTATGACCGACGGTACGGAGTATCAGACCCGTTCCACCTGGGGCAAGGAAGGCGACAAGCTGAACCTCGACATCGACTCCAAGTCGCATCCGGCCTGGACCGGCGGCACCCAGCAGATGCTCGACCGCGGCGGCCGCGTGTCGCGCTTCCAGAAGAAGTTTTCGGGCTTCCTCAAGAAGGATTGAGGGTTTTTCGACCCCGCGCCCTGCGGCGCAGGAATGCAAAACGCCCCGGTTTCCCGGGGCGTTTTTTTGTTTCTGACCGTCATTGCGAGCGAAGCGAAGCAATCCATGCCCCAACTTGCGGCGCTATGGATTGCTTCGCGGAGCCTGTCATCGGGCGCGCATTCGCGCGACCCGTTGGCTCGCAATGACGGCGGAGAGAGTTTCCGAGCTTACCGCTCGAAGGCCGCCTTCAGGCGATTGAGCTGCGGCACCAGCGGATTGCCGATCGGGGCGCGTTCGGCCGCCGGCGCATGGATCGACGTGTCGAGCCGGCGCACTCGCGACTGCAAGTTCATCGAACGCTCGATCAGGTGCTGCAATTGCAGCGGCAGTTTGGCGATCATGTCTTCGGGACCGGGATCGGCGGCGGAGAGTTTGACCTTGGTCTTTTCGCGGTTGGCCTGGGTCAGCGTCATCTCGCCTTCCTTGACCGCGCGATGCAGCAGCAGCCAGGAGGCGAGCTGCATCAGGCGGGTGGTCAGCCGCATGCTTTCGGTCGCATAGGTGAGACTGACGGAGCGTTCGAGCGCCTTGGCTTCAGCGCGGCCGTCACCGTCGAGATAGGCCGCGGTCTCCTCGACCAGATCCATGCCCTCGCGGAACAGGGTTCCGAATGCCGCCGAATTAGTCAGCCGCTCGCTGAATTGAACGAGCGCGGAATCGCTGTGCAGCCGGTCCGCCATAGTTAACGCCCTCACGCCACTGATACGCTGCCGGCTTTTCAAACCGCCGACTTATGATGAACAAATCATTGCGCTTGCGAGGGCGAGAGTCCAGCCGCAACCGGAAATATGGTTTCCAGCCTTGCGGAGACAAAAAAGAGCCGCCGTTTCCGGCGGCTTTTGAAGTTGATAACAGGGAGGCGTCAAACAGAGTGGACAGGAGCCACTCGGTGTCCAAACGAGGACGATGCCAGTCATAAACGAGAAAGCTTAATTGATCGTAAACGAACGATTTTCTTCAGGCTTTGTTTGCCATGTCGGCCATTGGCCTAGTGTCGATGTTGACTCGGCTCTCTCCACACGTCGTCCCCGCGCAGGCGGGGATCCATACGCCGCGGCCGAAGTAACTAAGGGAAGGCGTCCAACGCTTTGCCCGAACGAGAGGCCACGGCGTATGGGTCCCCCGATGCGCAATTGCGCATCTGAGATCGCGTTCGCTTGTGCTCACTTGTCCGGGACGACGTGGGGTGAGAGCGAGTCGAATTCGCTACGACTTGAAAAAACTGTTCGCCGCATCCTTGGACGCGCGCTTCTTGGCCATTGCCGCCTGCAGCCGTTCGATCTCGGAATTCATCAGCGCGATGCGCTCGGTCAATTCCTCGACCGACAGCAGCGACAGATCCTGCCCGATCTCGTGGGTGATTTTCTTCCTTGGCTTGTCGTCATCCTCGATGGCCATGCGTTTCCTCCGTGCTTGACGATCCCTTGAGGCGGTTGCCAGCCGCATGACGGCTGGCTAATCAGGGGCCGCCTTCAAAATTCCCGTATTTCGCAAGGACAAATCATGGAAAAGCTGCCCGCGCAAATGACCGTCGTCGGCATCAGCAAGCCCGGCGGCCCCGAGGTGCTGCTGCCGGAAACCCGCAGCGTTCCCGTTCCCGGCCCCGGCGAAATCCTGGTCAAGGTCGCCGCCGCCGGCGTCAACCGTCCCGACGTCGCGCAGCGCTCCGGCGCCTACCCGCCGCCGCCCGGCGCCAGCGACCTGCCCGGCCTCGAAATCGCGGGCGAAGTGGTTGCGCTCGGCGCCGGTGCGAGCAAGCACAAGCTCGGCGACAAGGTGATGTCGCTGGTGGCCGGCGGCGGCTACGCGCAATATTGCATCGCGCAAGACGCGCAGGCGATGAGCGTGCCGCCTGTCCTGTCGATGCAGGAAGCGGGTGCCATTCCGGAAACGCTGATGACGGTCTGGCACAATGTGTTCGAGCGCGGCGCGCTGAAGCCCGGCGAAACGCTGTTGATCCACGGCGGCTCGTCCGGCATCGGCACCATGGCGATCCAGCTCGCCAAGGCCTTTGGTTCCAAGGTGATCGTCACCGTCGGCGGCCAGGACAAGGTCGATGCGTGCCTGAAACTCGGCGCCGACCGCGCCATCAACTACAAGACCGAGGACTTCGTCGCCGAGGTCAAGACCGCGACCGATGGCGCGGGCGCCAACGTCATCCTCGACATGGTGGCCGGCGACTACGTCGATCGAAACTATGATGCCGCCGCCGTCGATGGCCGTATCGTGCAGATCGCAACACTCAACGGGCCCAAGGTGACCGTCAACATCGCAAAGGTCATGGTGAAGCGGCTGACCCACACCGGCTCCACCCTGCGCCCCCGTACTAATGCGGATAAGGCGGCGATGGTCGCGGCGATCGAGGCCAAAGTGATGCCCTTGATGCGCGAAGGACGGGTAAAGCCGCTGATGGACAGCGCATTCCCGCTGGAAAAGGCTGCGGACGCGCACCGGCGGATGGAGACCAGCGCACATATTGGCAAAATTGTGTTGGAGGTTTAACGCTCCGGACCGAAGCGAAGGCGGAAACCCTTTGATTTCCTTCGCTTTCATGTCATTTATCGCGACAACGTTTGGGCTGTTCGCTGGCCCGGGAACATCGTTGATCGCGGAGTACTTACATTGCGTCTGATCAGGTGCCTTGCGCGGCTCGCGCTGGGCCTCATGATTGTTGCGTATGCGCTGCCGGCGCACGCCATCGACGCTGTCAGCGTCCGCAGCGACGCGCCTGCGATCGACCTTACCGCGGTGCTCGATCATCAGCGCAGCGATGCCGACCGCATCCAGGTTTCGACCGCGCCCGGCACCGACGGCATCGTCCGCCGCATCGAGGTGCGCGCCCGTGAAGGCGGCCAGAACTGGGTGGTGTTCGCGCTCGCCAACAACACCGACGACCAGCTCGACCGCCTGATCGTTGCCCCGCATTACCGCATCGTGTCGTCGGGCCTGTTGTGGCCCGATCTCGGGCTGTCGCGCATCGCCACCATCACGCCCTCGACCGGCGACCGGCCCGAGCGCCAGGAAAGCGCCACCGCCGACATCTTCCGCATCACGCTCGATCCCGGCGCCGTCGTCACCTTCGTTGCGGAACTGCGCACCGACAAGCTGCCGCAGCTCTATCTGTGGGAACCCGACGCATACAAGGACAAGGTCAACTCGTTCACGCTCTATCAGGGCATCGTGATCGGGATCTCCGGCCTTCTGGCCCTCGTGCTCACCATCCTGTTCGTGGTCAAGGGCAGCATCATGTTCCCGGCCGCCGCCGCGCTGGCCTGGGCGGTGCTGGTCTATATCGGCGTCGATTTCGGCTTCTGGGGCAAGGTTCTGGACATGCAGAACAACGCCGAGCGCGTCTGGCGCGCGGCGGGCGAAGCCATTCTGGCGGCGACGCTGCTGGTGTTCCTGTTCGCCTATCTCAATCTCAGCCGCTGGCATGTGCGCTATTCCCATATCACCGTCGGCTGGCTGACCTTCCTCGGATCCTTGGTGGCGCTGGCGCTGTTCGATCCCGCGGTGGCTTCCGGCATCGCGCGCATGTCGCTGGTGATGATCGCCTTCGCCGGTTTTGCCCTCATCGTCTATCTCTCCACGCACGGTTTTGACCGCGCGGTGCTGTTGATCCCGACCTGGTTCCTGCTGGTGGTCTGGGTGGTCGCGGCCGGCATGGCGGTGGCCGGAAACGTCACCAACGACATCGTCGGCCCGGCGCTGCTGGGCGGCCTCGTGCTGATCGTGATGCTGATCGGATTTACGGTCATGCAGCACGCCTTCGCCGGCGGCGGCGCCACGACCGGCGTGGTCTCCGACGTCGAACGCCGCGCGCTGGCCCTGACCGGTTCCGGCGATCTGATCTGGGACTGGGACGTCTCCGCCGACAAGGTGTTCACCAGCCCCGAGACCGAAAGCCTGCTCGGCCTCAAGCGCGGCACGCTGGAAGGCCCGGCGGCCAAATGGCTCGAGGTGCTGCATCCGCTCGATCAGGACCGTTTCCGCGCCGCGCTCGACAGCGTGCTCGACCAGCGCCGCGGGCGGCTGGTGCAGGATTTCCGGCTTCGTACCCCGGACGGCCACTTCATGTGGTTCGCGCTGAAAGCACGCCCGGTGGTCGGCTCCGACGGCGAGGTTTCCCGCGTCGTCGGCACGCTGACCGACGTCACCGAGCAGAAGAACGCCGAGGAGCGCATGCTGCATGACAGCGTGCATGACAACCTCACCGGCCTGCCGAACCGCAAATTGTTCATCGACCGCCTCGGCGCGGTGGCGAATTTCGCCAAGACCATGCCGAACCTGCGGCCGACGCTGATGGTGATCGACCTCGACCGCTTCAAGCAGGTCAACGATTCCGTCGGCATCGCGGTCGGCGACTCCATCCTGCTGACGCTGGCGCGGCGGCTGACCCGGATTCTCAAGCCGCAGGATACGCTGGCGCGGCTCGCCGGCGACCAGTTCGGCCTGATCCTGATGTCGGAACAGGATTCGGCGCGCATCACCGCGTTTGCCGAGACCATCCGCAAGACCATCCGCGCCCCGATCGCCTTCAACGACCGCGAGATCTTCCTGACCGCGTCGATCGGCCTCGCCTTGAGCGATCCGCAGACGCAGCTGTCCGACGAGATCATCAAGGATGCTGAACTCGCGATGTATCATTCCAAGCGCATCGGCGGCGACCGCATCGACGTCTACAAGCCCGCGATGCGCGCCCGCAAGACCGACCGGCTGACGCTGGAGTCGGAATTGCGCCGCGCCATCGAGCGCCAGGAAATCACGATCCTCTACCAGCCCATCGTGCGGCTGGAGGATCGCTCGATCGCCGGCTTCGAGGCCCTCGCCCGCTGGGATCACCCCAAGCTCGGTCGGATGTCGCCGTCGGAATTCATCTCTATTGCAGAGGAGATCGGCCTGATCGTCGACCTCGGCATGTTCGTGATGGACCAGACCGCAAAGCAGCTCGCGGTGTGGCAGCGCGCGATGCGCTCGCGCGAGCCGATCTTCGCCAGCGTCAACGTCTCCTCGCGTCAGTTGCTGCGCCACGACCTGATCCACGATATCCGCACCGTGCTGTCGCGCTCCTCGGTGGCGCGCGGCACGCTGAAGCTCGAACTGACCGAGTCGCTGGTGATGGAGAACCCGGAACACGCCGCGCAGATGCTGACGCGGATCCGCGAGCTCGGTACCGGATTGTCGCTCGACGATTTCGGCACCGGCCATTCCTCGCTGGCCTATCTGCAGCGCTTCCCGTTCGACACCATCAAGATCGACCAGTCGTTCGTGCGCACCACCAGCCGCGGCACCCGCCCGGTGATCCTGAAATCGATCATCGCACTCGCCCACGACCTCGGCATGGACGTGGTCGCCGAGGGCGCCGAGACCGATTCGGACGCGGTCGAGCTCTACCAATTGGGCTGCGAATACGCGCAAGGCTTTGCCTTCGGGGAGCCAATGGACGCCGACGCCGCGATGCGGCTGCTGACGGAAGAGCGGCTCGAAGCGGCGAGTTGAGCCGTAACGCCGCTGTCGGTTGCGCGAAGGCGGCAATCAGTATGTCCAGACCCGTCCACGTCATTGCGAGCAAAGCGAAGCAATCCATTCTTCTTCGCGCGGCGGCATGGATTGCTTCGCTGCGCTCGCAATGACGGGGACAGTGCGGCCCCATACAACGCTGTCATCCCCGCGCAGGCGGGGATCCAGTACGCTGCGGCTTCTCGGTTCTATCACTACTGTCTCTGGGATACTGGGTCCCCGCCTTCGCGGGGACGACAATTGTGGGTGTGACACACACTTCGACATTCTCGCGAC